>JASHOO010000365.1 GCA_030041035.1 Bryobacteraceae bacterium
CCACAACGGCGAGTGGGAAGACTTCGCGCGGTTGAGCGTGTTCGAGATCCTTCAGCGTGGGCGCAAGATAACACTGTTCAGTGCCGGCGTGAACGCGGGCTGGCAGCGTATTCTTTCACCACCATGACCACGAAGAAAACTTTGCACCGATCCCAACCGCCGACCCAGCTGACCTGCCAGCCATCAATCTGATCGCCGAACGCTGCCGCTCTTGAAAGCCAGAGGAACTTGGTCTGAACCTGCATGTGCCGTCCTACCAGACACATGCATGGCTCAACAGGCCGGAAGCAGTCAATGCATCGACGGAAGTCCGTTACTTAAATAAAATCGCGAATTTGCCCAAAACGGCAGCATCTGCACTCATCTGATTGCATCTGCCAACGTCGAAGACTCGTTGAAGATGTCGGCCAGGATTCTTTTTTATAACCTGACACAATCAACCCATTGATTCGACCACGCGAGAACCTCGCCGAGGTCGTCACAAGTTCTGCAAGCAGCTCGTGCCGCCTCAGCTGCCGACGATTACAAATCAGTTGCGAAACAAGCCCTGTTCGAATATCATCTCTTTCAATTGGTCAGATCAGCTTGAAGGATTCGATCCGATGAAACGAACCTTGCGCGGGTACATGTATTCATTCGCATTGGCCTTGATCATGGCAGCCATGATCGTGCCAAGTTGTTTGATGGGACAGTTCACCACCGCCAGCTTGAGTGGCAGCGTGGTGGATCAATCGGGTGCCGCCATCCCGGGCGCCAAAGTTACCGTGCAAAACGTGGACACGGGCTTCACGCAAACGGTCACCACCGGCCCGGCGGGCGACTATCTGTTCGCGCGCCTGCCGGTGGGCAATTACAAGCTGACGGTCGAAAAGAGCGGGTTTGCACTCTACGTGCAGGCCGGTATCCAACTCGCGGTTAGCCAGACGGCCACACAGTCGGTGACGCTGAACGTCGGCGCGGTTTCGCAGCAGGTTGCTGTGACAGCAGACGCGTCGCTGGTCACCACCGAGTCGGCCACGGTCAGCGCGGTAGTGAGCCAGAGGCAGATTGTGGAGCTGCCGCTCGATGGCCGCCAGGTGCAGCAACTGGTATTCCTCAGCGCTGGGGTTACAGACACGACGGAGCATTACTGCGGCTCCGACTGCGAGGGCGGCACGTATCCTGGACAGCAGTACGCCAAGGCTAACGGAACGATGGCGGAAAGCGTGAATTACCAGATGGATGGCGTGGCGTATAACGACACGTACATCAACACCAATCTGCCGTTTCCGAACCCGGACGCTATCCAGGAATTCAGCACGCAGGACAGCAACCTGAGCGCGGAGTATGGCAACGCCGTTGGCGGTGTGGTGAACGTCGTCAGCAAGTCGGGAACGAACGAGATTCACGGCGACGTTTTCGAGTTTCTGCGCAATGGCGATATGAACGCGCGGAACTTTTTCGCTCCGGCCCAGGACCAGATTAAGCGGAACCAGTTTGGGGGCGCGGTGGGCGGGCCGATCCAAAAGGATCACCTGTTCTACTTCGGGACATACCAAGGCACGCGATACGCGAATGCCCCGCAGGGAAACATCGCGTTCGTACCGACGGCACAGGAACGCACGGGCAATTTTTCAGATATCAGCACGCAGTTGGTGGACCCTCTCAACAACAACGAACCGTTCCCCGGAAACCAGATCCCGGCCAGCCGGCTCAGCCCGGTTTCCCAATACATGTTGAAATATCTGCCGCTGCCCAACGGACCGGGTGAGGAGATTAACTACCTGGGGCCGAGCCAGTACTGGAAGGACGATCAGTTCATGCTGAAGGGCGATTATGTTCGGGGCAAGAACCAGCTCACGGTACGCTACTTCTTCACGAATTTCAACCAGCAGCCGCTGACGAATAAGGCAGACCTTCTGCAGGTTGACCCGAATGGCAATGAGGTTCGCGTGCAGAATATCGCGGTGACCGATACGTACAGTGCGACGCCTCACCTGCTGTTTAACACCTGGTTCGGCTGGGACCAGCAGAATGGCGGGTCGATATCGGGCGCGCCGTTTTGCCCGCAGGATATGGGAGTCGAAATCGCGGGGACGAAGCCTTGCGAACTCGTAGTTGCCGTCAGTGGCGGCTTCAGCGTCAACAGCAGTCACTACGGCGATTTTGATCGAGGCGATTCGACCTACCGGGAAGACATCACATGGATAAAAGGGAGCCACGAACTGCACCTGGGCGGCGAAGCGCTGCGCATTCGCGCGCCCATGGCCAACGAATTTGAGGAGAACGGGGAGTTCTATTTTCAAAACGCTGTCACGGGCTTCAATATGGCCGATTTCATGATCGGAGACGTGGGGCAGTTCATTCAGGCCGGCGGGCTGTACCTGAATTTTACAGGAATCAAGTGGAGCTCATTCATACAGGATAACTGGCGAGTGTCGCACCGGCTGACAGTGAACATGGGTTTGCGGTGGGATCCCTGGTTTCCCTATAAGGATAGCCAGGGGCGCGTGGCCTGCTTCGAACCGGGGCATCAGTCACAAAGATTCCCGAATGCGCCGCTAGGGCTGCTGTTTGGCGGAAGCGATCACGATCCAGGCTGCCCGGATGCCTCGATCAACAGCAAAGCCGCCAACTTTGCGCCGCGGCTCGGGTTTGCCTACCGGCTCACCAACGATGGCAAAACCAGCATTCGGGGCGGCGCGGGGATGTACTATGCAATTCCCAATACAGTTGCGTTCCAGGACGTGGTTGGGATCCCGCCGTTTGCGCCGATTATAGGCATAACTAATACTAGCTTTCAGAACCCGTACGGCGCCGCGGGTGTAACGGATCCATTCCCGGCAGACTTTGGAGGGATTAACAAATCGACGAGTTCGAGCGCGACATTTCCGCAGGACATTTCGTTCACGCAGATCTTCGCGCAGAATTTCCAGCTGCCCGTGGTGGCACTGTGGAACTTAACACTGGAGCGCCAGGTCGCGGCCAGTTGGCTGGTGAGGTTAGCGTACGTTGGGAACAAAGGGACGCACTTGTTCGGGACGAACGATCAGGAGACCGGCTTATTGGCGTTGAACGCCCCCATCTACATTCCGGGCAACAATGCGAATGGGACGCCGATATCCACGGCGGCCAACGAACAACAGCGGCGGCCGTACCCGGCCTTTGGGTATGTAAACGAGATTGATTCGGCCATCAACTCGCACTACGACAGCCTCCAGCTCAGCGTGGAAAAGCGCTTGAGTTATGGGCTCTCGATGCAGGCGAACTATTCGTGGTCGAAAGAGATGAACGACTTCGCGCCCATTGGCGCATACAATTCGAACACTAATCCGACGAATCGGCATTTTGATTACGGCCCGTCGGATGACAGCATCGGCAACATATTCAAGCTTTCCGGCGTATATCAACTGCCGCACTTCGGCGTGAAGGGCGCAGCCAGCAAGCTGGTGAACGGTTGGGAGATCAGCTCCATTCTGCTTTGGCAGGGTGGATTCCCGTTCTCGATTTTCTGTGGCTGTGACGATTCTCTGACTGGCATAGGCGAAGACCGCGCCGATTTCACGGGAACCAGTATTTCTCAGGCCGTATTAGGCGGCGGCAGGTCCCACGCGCAACAAATCCAGGAATGGTTCAATACGTCTCTGTTTACGTCTAATGCCATAGGAACATTCGGGAACACCGGCAAGAACATTCTGCGCGGTCCAGGACAGTTCAATGACAATATGGCACTGGTAAAAGACACGAGCTTCAAGGAGCGGTTTAGGGTTCAGTTTCGCGCCGAGGCTTTCAACGTTTTTAATAACGTTAACTTCTACTCGCCGAACAACTACGTGTCGAGCGGCCCGGGCGTGTTCGGGACAATCACTTCGGCGCGTTCCCCGCGCATTTTGCAGGTGGCGTTGAAGCTGGCATTCTAATAGGCCGGGCATCCGGAACTCGGCAGAGTCGCGAGTCTTCGGCGGACCCGAAAACCGGGGGCCCTTACGGGACGAGGTCGCAGCCGCGCATCTGTTGCTCGACGCAGCTCAGATTCTGGCGATAGAGTGCATTATCCGGTTCGAGAGTGAGGGCGTGCTTCAGTTCGGTGGCGGCGGTTGAAAAGTCCTTCATCCGGGCTAGCGCAACAGCCAGGACGTTGTGCGCGTGCGTATCGGAAGGATTGATTTCCAGGGCGTGGCGCAGAGATTCCGCGGCTTCGGCGGGCCGGTTCGTTTCCAAGAGGGCGCGACCCAGGTAGTACAGCGTGTCCGCGTCATCGGGACGCAAGCCGAGCGTCGTTCGGAATTCCGCGATGGCTTCGTCCAGCTTCTTTTGCACCAGAAATGCCAGGCCATAGTGGTAATGCGTGAGCGGGTCGCGCGGCGCCAGGCTAACCGCTTCGCGCAGCTTGGCTTCGGCAGTCGCGGCTTCACCCTTGCGGAGCAGTTCGGCGGCCAGATTGATATCGGCGGTGGCCAGCGATGCATCCTTCTGGCGCTGCTCGAGCGTCTGTGCCTGGTGAACCTGCTGGGCGGCCTCTTCGGACCGACCCGCCCTCTGCAAGGCTTGTGCCAGCACAAAATGCAGCGAAGCATCATCTGGCAGGAGGCTGGAGGCTTTTTCTAGTTCCGACACGGCTTCGGGGAGCTTGTTTTGCCTGCGCAAGATCGATCCCAGGCCGCGATGCGCTTCGCCGGATTGCGGATCTAATGCGATGGCCTTGCGCAGCTCCACTTCCGCGGCTCGAAGATCTTCCTCGCGGAGCAACAAGGTGCCCAAAGCCTGATGGCACCTGGCGTTTGCGGGATCGATTTGCAGGCAGGTACGATACTGCTCGGCGGCCCGGACCGGGTCATTTAAGGCCGCGCATAGCTGACCGAACTCAAGCTGAATGCCGGAAGAGCGCGGCGCCAGGCGAGCCGCGGTGGAGTACTCAGCCAGCGCCTCGCGAACTCGCTTCTGTTTGACAAGCACCCGAGCCAGCGACTGGTGATTCTCGGCGTCGGAAGGAGCCAACGCGACGGCTTTTTCCAACTCCCGCTCCGCCAGGTCGTCGTCGCCAGCGTCGGAAAGCAGGGCGCCGAGGTTGCGGTGCAAAGGGGCTTCGGTGGGCATGAGAGCGCACGCCGACCTCATCACGGCAACGGCCCGGTTGATGCGATCCATGTCCCGCAAAGTCAATGCCAGGTTGCTCAGGATTCTGGCGTCGCCGGGCCGCATGTGAATTGCACTCTCCAATGCCGTGAGTGAGGCGGAGGGGTCTCCTTGCTTTCGCAGGACAACGCCAAGGTCGTTGAGAATCTCCGGGTCGTTCGGAGCGCTTTCCAGAGCGCGCCGAAACATGGCGACGGCTTCGGAATAATGGCCCTGATCCGCCAACTCCAGGCCTTGCTTTTGCAGGTCGGCCGTGGTCATGGGCCTGGCCGGAGCCTGCGCAAGCGCGCTGGCCGTAATCGCCAAAAGGCAAAACAGATAGAATCGAGC
>JASHOO010000366.1 GCA_030041035.1 Bryobacteraceae bacterium
GAATTGCGAGACTAAGGCGCGATGATCATCGGACATGAAAGCCTCCTCGACTGTTTTGGAACAACAGCCAAGGATTTCACGCCTTGATCATGCGCAGCACATCCCGGCTGAAGTCGTGCTGCAGACGAACCAGCACACTTCGCTGCGGGCCAAAGCCAACGCTTCCTTCACATTATTCCCTGCGGATGATTACTCCGTGTGCTGAAGGCTGACAAGCGAGCCATCTTCACGGCGGCATCCAAAGCGCAACAGGCCACGGATTACCTGATTCAGGCGGCATCCCGCGTCGCGGAGGTGGCAGCATGATCCGCTGGGCGAATTACAAAGAGGCTGTCGCGTGGCTCAAGGCCAACGCTCAGGGTCCCACTAGCTTTTACATGTGGGGCTCAATCTACGTGCAGCGGGCTTTGTGGGATGGGGAGCGGTGGCGATTCCTCAGTGAGGCAGAGCAGCGCAAGGCTGCAGGGGTGCGGGCATGACACCCGAGCTGATCCAAATTCAAACGGGGGCGGACACTGTTCCGCTCCCCGCTCTGCCGCTCGATCAGGTGCGTGAGTTCATCCGGGCATCCAAGGCGGAGAACACGCTGCGGGGCTATCAGAGCGACTGGCGCCACTTCTGCGGGTGGTGTGAGGCACGTGGGCTGGGCCCGTTGCCGGCCACGCCCGAGGGGGTGGCGGCGTATATCGCCGAGTGTGCGGGTCACCTGAAGGTGGGAAGCATACAGCGCCGATTGAACGCGATCGCCGAGGCGCACAAGGCGGTAGGGCTCGAATCGCCTACGCACTCGCCAATCGTGGCCAACACCATGAAGGGCATTCGGCGCATGAAGGGAACTGCCGCGTGCCAGAAGTCGCCCACATTGACGGACGATATCCGGGCCATGGTGGACGCCACGGACTCGGGGCTGATTGGTGCGAGAGACCGTGCGCTGATTCTGCTCGGGTTCGCGGGCGCCTTCCGGCGGTCCGAGCTCGTAGGGTTGGACGTGGAGGATTGCGCGTTCTCCAAGGATGGCCTCACGGTGACGCTGCGGCGGTCCAAGACGGACCAGGAGGGAGCGGGCCGGAGGGTTGGTATCCCCTATGGATCGAATCCCGAGACATGCCCAATCCGCACTCTCCAGGGCTGGCTGGAACTGGCGGGCATCACCTCGGGCCCGCTGTTCCGGTCGATCAATCGGCATGGGCAGGTGCAGTCGGGCCGCCTGGCCGGTTTGGATTTGGCGCGAATCGTAAAGAAACTGGCGGAGCGGGCCGGGCTGGATGCCGCAAAGTACGCCGGGCACTCACTCCGGGCCGGGCACGCTACAACTGCGGCCATTGCGGGTGCCTCGGAACGGAGCATTATGAACCAGACCGGGCATCGGAGCGTGCAGATGGTCAGGCGCTACATCCGCGAGGGAAGCCTGTTCCGGGAGAACAGCGCGGGGAAATTGGGGTTGTAACGCTGTCCGTTTCGGATAATCCAATTCGCTTTAAAACGAGCAATTTTACCCCAACACTTGAGGCTCCCTGCCATCGCCTCAAAATCACTTCCTCCACCTTCATCATCCGCTCCACTTCTGTGGATGAGACCGTCTATTCAGCAGTAACGCCTTCAGGGTTCCATCCGCGTCAAGCGGACAGATCACATGCTAACAACGGCAATCCCAACGTGGGATCGATATGGCTGAGGGCAACTGACATAATCGCCGTCACTGCTGAATCTCGATGACAGTTGGGCGATGCGGTTCTCGCTATAGAGGGGTGGAGGCTGCCGCTGAAGAAGCGCCATCTGGGGCGTCAAAATGGAAATCCCGATTAACTCATATCACCAAACTTATCGGAGGAACACGTGAGCAAAACGAATTTTACGACCTTCGTCCTTTCCTTCTTCGCCGTGGCTGCCTTTGTGTGTTGCTTTTCGATAGTCACGCCAAGGCCTGCAATCGCCCAAGCGTCCAAACACGCGTCAGCGACAGCCAACTACCAGAAGCTGTTGACGGTCGCTGACGTCGAATCCGCCGCCAGCTTCAAAGGTCTTAAGCTGGTTTCGCGCGGTTCCACAGCGGGTGCCGGCGGCGATTTGAATTTTGCGAGACCAGATGGCTCACTTCTTCTGATGGTCCAGTTTGGCAACGCTGACCTCTTCAAGCAATGGAAAGCGCAACCTGATTTCTACAACTCTGCGGTGGCCGGAGTCGGGGACGAGGCCTTCAATGGCCCGAAAGGTGGCCTCGCTTCGTATGTGCTCTTCTTCCGCAAGGGCACTCTCTCCGTGGGGCTCTCCAGCTTCCTGGATACCGACACCATGAAGCCTATGCTGTCCCAGGACCAGTTGCGCTCGATCGCGAAAATCATCCTTTCGCACCTCTAGGAGGAAGCAGAAGCTCCTCATCCTAAGGTACGGCCATCCAAACAGGAAGACGAGATCTGTTTCGAAACCCTTTATTCATAGGCCTTCCAGCGATGTCGCACCCGACCTGAGCAACTCAAAAACCGTCTTTCCAACACATACAACTCGGAGGTTTCAGGTGTATAATCTAGCCGTTTTAAAGGCCTGGGAGACCCAAAATGGAAATTCGGGCGAACACATCCTGGAACGGGCAGTTACGGACAGCGGGCCGGCTCATCCGATTCGCACGAAAGACCCCGCGCCAGCAGTTGCAGATCGTCCGAGCAAGGGTGCGCTATCGTCTGTTGGCCCGCATTCAGAAAGTTCCTCACGTCGGCAACGACAGAACCACTTATGTAATCGGGCTATTCGGCAGCGGACGCTCGTATATCAATGAGCTGCTGGTGCAGAATATCGGAGAACGGGCCAAGTATTTCAGGGATAGGTTATGCTTCCATCACGGCCCGACCTCCATGATTTATAGCGGCCATGCCACCGTGAAGTATGTTTCCGGGCTTCAGGTTATGCCCGTGCAGACGAGCCATATCCTTGCGGCAGTCAAGGCAGGATTTGCGGACTTAATTTTCATTTACCGTCATCCTCTCGATTCTCTGTTGACGAACTGGGTCTGGTGGCGAACGTACATACGCGAGCCGGCCAGGATGATTCAAGGTATTTCGGAGGTATATAAGGACCGGGACGAGCTATGCTCCGACCTAGAGCAGGATTTCTTGGAGTTCGAGTCTTTTGCAAAGGGCGATCCTGACTTTTTTGCGGCCCTCCCCTACCCGCGATTTCTGTCATTTCCGGAGTTTGTTGAGGAAACCGAGCTTCTGATCCGAGCCGCGACAATCGCAGTGCGTCTTGAGGACTTCGTGATCGATCCGTTCCATGAGTTTTTGAGGATTGCCCGCATCATATCAGTTGATCGCGATTTTAGCCGTTTGCAATTAGCACCTCCGCGCGCGAGACCTTACGGTTATTTAGCTATTCGAGACAAAGTGCCACAATTCTGTAGATTTATTAAGGGGCTGGACATGGAAACAAGGCATCGGATTGAAAGGATGGGATATCAGGTAGACCGTGGTAGTTAGCGACAGCGGGCTACCAGGCACAAGACAGGTAGTGTTGATCATACTCAGACCACCGATGCTCTGCTCTCCGAATTCCAGGAACGCGCCGCAGCGGCCGGGGACGACGCAGCGGCCGTTAAGAGACGCCGCCAGAGAACCAGGCCGCAAAGTGGAGTGTTGTCTTCTCAGATGGCCCGGACAATGCGTTCGGCGTGGTGCTCAGCGGTGGCAGGGAAGGCACAGCCCCTGGAGTGTTCCGAGAGAATAGTGCGGGCAAGCTGGGGCTATAGCCTGCGCGGCGTTTCTTTGCTGTCTACCTGCGCGATATCTGCCAGCCCGATCTCCGTGCCTGTATGTTTCTCAGCCTCATAACCTTCCGGGGAAACTATGTAGGTCCGCTGAGAACCTTGGTCCATTTGTTCGGGCGTGATAGTCACGTTCACGCATACTGGCGAGACAATCGGGGAATCGACGTTCGGTTGCTCTGTGAACGCCCCTGTTGCCTTGCCAAGAAGCTCAACGTTCCTGTGCGCCTGGTTGAGCGTGGCGGTGATCGCAGCAAAGTCGCGGCCGTCGAAAACCACCTTGCCGTCCTTGTCTGTGTGTACGCGCATGGCCCAACGTGCGTCCTGCAGCGCCTCGGAAGCCTGTTGCCAGAGCCATTCGAGCCGTCCCATGAACGGTGTGACGCGTTCATCAGCGAGTGATTCGCCTGTGACGGCGTGTAACGGCTGCTCAACCTGTCCGGCCGCATTGGTCCTGACGGGGATATTTGCTACGCCAGGGAGCTTTGCAGCCACGCGTTTTAGCGCTGGGCCGAGGAGCTTTTTCCGGTAGCGTTGTATCGCCCCAAATGACACAGGCGGATCAGTCTGTGACGCTACCCACCGGACCGATTTGCCGGCCAGGAGCCACCGGTCGATCAGGTCCTGCTGGCGGTGGCCGAGGACTGCGAAATTACCAATCACGAGATTATTGTGGAGGGTTACGTGGCGGCTGGCAAGAGGGTTTGCGCTGACGGTGAAGAACGTGTCGAGCGGCGATCACTCTTTCACAATGGAAAGCAACAGAGAATGACTTGGTGCTTGTGGGCGTGTCGGCACCGACGTGAAAAAATAGTCTCGAACCTTGGGAGAACTGCGAGAAGTTGTATGATTGGAATTCCGCGCGGCGGCTGTGATTGCCACCCGCGGCCAAGCTTTCGCGCCTGCGTTTTTGCTGCCCACCATGGCCCGGTCGAGTGACCTAAGGAAGGACGAGACCGGGCCTTCCGGTTTCGGCCCGCACTACCGGTGAGCGTGGGCAATGCGGGCTAGGGATCTTCTCATGACCGCGAATTCCTCCAGGTGATTTAATCCTAAGAACCTTGCTTTGGTCTGTCGATGACGGAAATGTTCGTTAGAAACGTAGGGGAAGGATAGGGGGAAAATAGGGGGAAGTCATCCTATTTCCAACCCTTTGGCCGTGGTTCGCTGCGGTATTCTTCTGGCCTCTTGCGACTTGTTAGCACAGCGCGAAACGCTTTGTCTGGCTTCGACCCGGCTTTCAGTTGCCCACCTGTCCAGCGAACCCATTCTCGATAACGCTGTCGAGCCGCCCAGCATATGTCAAGGACCGTAATTTTCTCAGGGAACGCATCGAAGTATGCGCTCTTTATTGACGCGGGGCTTGCATCTGCTGACCGCTTCTGAATGTCTTCTTTGTCGGCACGTCTAAGGCGTTCGAGTTCTCGTTCGTATGTGATTTGATCCTGCGCGCGTTTCTTGGCATTGGCTTCGGCCTGTTCCTGGCGTAATTTCAGCTGAGTGAGAAATGGATCTTCGACATCGGAGGATCGCTGTCTCTTGCGCTTCTTCCGCCGTCTTTTCTGTCGATGTGTTATGGGCTTTGTGTGGACCGCAGGTTCGTTTTGTGTAGCATCGGTCGATGGTGGATCGGCTAGGGTGAATTCAATATCCAAAGCGATGGCGTCTTTTGATCCAAAAACGGTTTGGAGAACTTTGAGTCTGCGCCGTTCGATTTCCCCGTTATCGATGCCGAGAGTCCGTAGACGATCTCGGAACGCAAACCACGAATCGGATGCCTCACGCCTTCCGCGTGGATAGTTCCTATCGAATTCACCGAGCGCGCGCGCGAATTTCTCTTCGGCGTCCTCCACGAGATGGAAAACTGGTTTGTGCGCAGTCATCGCAGTATTGCGTTCCACGCGATTCTGGGCTTACGATGAGGGTGTCTAGAGGTCTCATCGAAGAAGCTCCGGCGTTCGCGTCGGGCTTTTTCGTTTATAAAGGAACTATTTTAAGTGAAATTTATAAGGCTGTTGGTTGAGCTGCTCAGGCGAAGGAATCCACCAGTGATTGTGTTCAGGAATGTCACCATCACAGGGGACCGTTTGGCCAGTTAGCTCACTGTGGGAGGCGCCGGCTCGCCCTCCTTGATACGCCGTATGACGTGCTCGATCACGTCCTGTCCTCCAGTGAGGTACACGTAGTGCAGAATATCGATGGTTCTGAGTGCGGCACCGACGAACTGCCAACTGTTCCCTTGCATTTTGCAGTTGTTCAAAACGACGCCACCGCCGCCGTATTGGAGCGTGCACCTGACGATAGTGCAATCGTGGAATTGATCCGCGTCTAGATCCAGAAGTTTCCCTTCAACAGTCTCATTTTTCTGAACCAATGACGTGCCTTATGGTTGTGCAAGCATACCACCAGCGATCAAGGTGAAGGCTCACTGTTCAGGTCGAAAGGATGCGGTGTGAGTTCGACTAAAGCAATGCCCACGTTCAGGGCGAGAACTTCGTATGTTCAGCACCGCATGACGCAGTAATTTGCGTCATCGTGATTTTCGGCGTCATCGCTAAGCAACTGAAATCGCGCGAGTAAACCTCACAATGACGCAATGACGATGTCCGGCGGAAACACATATACATAGACAATCCATTTCCCGCAATGAGGGTTCCTCTCTTTTTAATCTTTCTTTCTTATATTTCATCGTCATCATCGTCATCATCAAGAGCAACCGGCTCACACTCCACGATCTACGAAATGACGATATCCGGCGCCTCCATCGTCACGATGCGTCAGGATCGTCATGCGGCCGAAAGAAGCCAATCGGTTTTCGTCCAGATTTACGCTTCAGCTGCGGCATGCCTTCGGTGTCGGTCTTGAAGAACGTGAAGGCCCGGAACCGGGAATCCGCAAGCCGGTGACTCAGCCCCTGCGGATTCAGAGGCAATGTGAGGTTGGGTACCCTGAGCTCTTGCAGCATTGTAAGTAGTTCGGACGCCGTGGCTACATAGAGGCGCCCCGCCCGGTTCTGGTACTCATACTCCTCGTCGTTGAACCGGTCAGGCATTGCCAAATGTTGATCCAGCAGCCTCAAGATCGGGTGTTCCAGATCCTCTTCTTCCTCTTCGCTCGCGCCACCAAGGATCACGCGATTCCAGTCCTGAATCAGATCCTCGCTCCACTCTGTTGCGTTGCCCGCAATCTCACCGTACGCTATGGCCAGGTAGCAGATGGCTGAGAAGTACTCTTCGAACTCGGGAATCGGGTTCGGCAGCCGCCGCGGCGATTCCATCCGCAGCTGAAGGTAGCGTACGAGTACCGGCATGAGAGCCGATCCAATTTGGTGTCGCCGTTCGTTAATTTGCCGCTCAATAGGGGCTCGCTGAATCCGTGTGCCATCCACTCCGTACGGGATCTCCACCGTGCGGGCCCGCAGTTCCTTTTTCACGAGCCCCTCGATGGTCGTCACAACCGCGACCGGTCGACCGGGATTACTGGTACGCAGGCGGCCGTCCACCTGAGACCGGCCTCGCTCCGCACCTGTGGCTAGGAATAGGCAAAAATCGATGAGCTGCTGGTTGAAGTTTGCCTGCTCCCGGTTATCGAGCACTAGCAGACCGATATCGCAGAGGCTGGAAAGTGCGGCTACGCTGTAGTCGCCTTTCACATCGCCCAGGCCGTGAAGAAGTGTAAAGCGCTGTGCACCGCTAGTTTTGCCCGATTGGGAGGGGCCGATTAGAACGAGAATCAACCGGGCCGGACAGGAATCGCGAATAAACGGGAACAAGCCAGCGGCAAAGGCGACAAACCAACGCATAGACGGCGACTGGCAAGCCTGGGTCTCCACGACCAGCCTTTCGAAGAGGCTGAGCCCTTCCATCGGGTCGCCTGGCTGGTATTGGAGGGGCGCGTTGCTGGGATGCTCCAGCCAGAAATGGTCGGCGTTATCGCCGTTGCGAACGTGATCAATCCTCTTCGGGCTTAGTTGCAGAAGTTGGCCACCCTCCAGCGGAATGTAAATACGCTGGCCGTCAGGCGATAAAGCGGAGAATTTCTTGAGACGTATCCGGCCGGCACGCTCCAACGCATCGACCTCAAGCCTTCGGAGCGCGGCCTGTGCGCCGGTAGATAAGTCCGTCAAGATGCCTGTGGCTTTTAGAAGCAATCTGGCAAGCTCCGGGTTATTTCGGTCGAATCGGAGCGGAATGCGGCGGCCGTCGAGGACAACGTGGAGAGAACCGTCATCGAGTTGGATGTACTGGCCTTTGCGCTCCCTGATGTGACTGGAAAGCATTCCGTGGTAGATCACACCCAGCCGCTCTGACCGGGGTACCGACGGGCGATCTTGGTCCTGTGAATTGGTTGGTTTCTTCGTTTGCTTGGGTTGACGCTTAGCGATGCCAGTATTCTCGTTGGGAATCTTTTCTTCGATCCCATGCCGTACCTCGTTAGGGTTGGGAGGGCCAGTGGACCCTCGTATAGTCGTCGGCTTAGCTGTTTCAAGCGAAGAAGCACCGTCGGCCGCTCGCGGAGGCTCGCTGCTAGATGAGGCTGCGTCTGAACTCGCCGGCGGATTGGGTTCGTCCACAGACGCCTCATCGCTTGTTGCAATCGAGCCGCGTGCTGACAGGGCTAGGGGGATGTCCGGCATTGTCAGCGTCGTTCCCTGGCTTGCTTAACTGAACGACGTTCTTCTCAACGAACGCGTCCAATTCGGCCGACCTGTAGAGCACCCGACCTCCTAACTTGACCCACGCCGGCGGCAGTCGAAGCAGCCGTCTCCGGCGCATCGTAGCAACGCTCAAACCAAGCCGACGGCTTGCTTCTTTTTCGTCGAACAAATGTGCGTCTGTCATGCGGCAATAGTGCACCGCGAAAGTTAGTTGCGCAACTTTCGCGACGACAGGTGAGTATTTATTGGGGTTTCGTGAACTCGGGAGAGTCGGAAAGAGTTTGCGAAAGTTTTGGAGAAAGTTTTTGCGCGTTGCTTCGATAGTGGGCGATGGCTTTCTTTGCCAATTCCGGTTCGGACGCCGCCGCGTCAGCCCAACTGTCCAAACCACGATCAGGCCACCCTTTTGGAAATCGGATTTTCGCGCCGTCCAGGGCTTCGCATATCTCTGGAAGCTTGTCTTTCCAACTCTCTCCATTTGACAAACGGAGGACGATTTCCTGTACCCGCAGTGCAGTATCCAAATCAGTCTTTGGTCCGCGCGTTCCACTCCCCCCAGGCCTGCGATACAGTTCTGCATTCGTTACCGATGCCCCTTCCGCAGCCAACTCTTCTCTGTCGTGCCCGATCGGCGGTTTTGCGGCTGCTTGCGGCTCTGCTAGCTCAAGGAGTTCGATCGTCTTCCTTAAAGCCTCCAGAAAGATCGATTCAGCCTCTGCGACACCGATGTCGTAGTCTGCTTCACCCGCCTCAATCCGGGCGATCGGCGTGTCCTCGTTGTATTCAACGCGGTTGCCCCAACACTCGTAACATCTAAAGCTTAGGGCGGAAACCATGCGTCTGGTATTTTTTTGGTGGCTGGAAAGGCTGGTGGGCCCCAGCAGCGGCGCCTTTTTGATCAGATCGCAAATGTCAGTCATCACGGCTGCGAGCTTTTCGCGAATGGCGTCGGAGCCTTGCCAATCCGCAGGGGTCAAACAGTTTCGCAAAGCCACACTGCGATGCGCGGGATGTAACGAGCCAACGTGAGCAAAGAAATCGGCAGCTTCATCCTTTACGGACTGTAGGCGCTGCCGAATATCGGACACGCAATCGCTCCCCTCTGCGATCCCCTGAATGAGATTGCCGCCAACCGGGCAGGGTCCCCGGCTTGTCGCCCCGGTTCATGATGCCAGAACTAGGCGGCACCCC
>JASHOO010000367.1 GCA_030041035.1 Bryobacteraceae bacterium
GCGCAAGGAGAGCTGGTTGCCGGCCGCATTCCAGTGGATGTAGCAGGAATTGGCGGTCACCTGGTCCGTGTTGATCAGGATCTCGCCCCAGGTGAGGTTCTTCCATGAAGTGGGGTCCGCGAACTGGAACGAGAAGATCTGGCTGGAGCTGGTGCCGCCCGTTGGCGCGACAGCGACTGATCCGCCCTGGGGTTGCGCCGGCTGGCTGATGGTGAAGTTCTGGTGAGAAATGCTGATAAACGAAGAGCGGGACGCGCTGCTGTTGTTGGCAGCGACGGTGAACGGTACCGTGCCGGGGCCCTTGCCCGCCGTTGCGCCGGTGAGCGAGATCCACTCCGCACCCACCGCGACACTCCAGGAACAGGTTGCCGGAGCTTGCACGTTGATCTCGCCCGAGCCGGCGGCCGCGGTGAACGATTGCGATGAGGCTGTGAGGGTAGCGCAGCCGTTGGTGTAGGAAACCGTGACGGGGATACCTGTGGGTGTGGCGGCGCCGGTGGTGAGCGTCAGATTCGTGTAGGGGTCGTCCCACCTCGTATTGGCCGCAAGCATCGCGTTATTGAAGTCGTTGGGCAGGCGGAGAGGCTGGAAGGTGAGCAGGTGCGTGTACGTGGGCCAGTTCGTGGTGAGGCTCGGATCCTCCAGATGAACGAGCACACCATTGAAATCGCGGGGCAGGCCGTTGTCCAGAATCGCCGGTTCGTAGGGGCCGATGGGCTGGCGATACTCGATCCAGAGCCACTGGTCGGTTGTGCCTCGCTCGACGCGCAGGGCGTAGTGACCAGTCTCCGCGGAAAGCGGAGAGATGGTCCATGTTCCCGCCGATTGCACCGTCAGGTAGCCCGCGCCCTCGGAGAGCCAGCCGAGCATGCTCTTGTGCGGCGCGGCATAGTGACCCGGGTACGCGCCCATCGAGGAGAACGGGTCGCCGTATTCGTTATGCACGCCCATGGCGTCCACGGCGCCGATCGGGAGCGTGTCGTAATCAAGAGAGCTGGCGTGCCTGAGGCCGAGGTTGTGGCCGCCTTCATGAATCACCGACTGTGCGAACTCACCCAGAAGGCCGTAAATGTTTGGGCCGAGCGAGGGCGTTTCCAGCCACGTTACCGAGGCCGTGAAGGGTCCTTTGCTCGGCGACTGCTGGAGCGAACAACCCACGTGCGCTATGCCGTCGTACACACAGCCGCCCGCCACGGTGACCGGCAGGATCAGGAAAATACGCTGGTACTGGGTGAAATCCACGGTGGAATCGGCCGCCGCAATCGCCGCCTGAAGGATGTCGTCCTGCTGGTTGCAGGCGAAGTCTTGATCAAGGTTGAAGGGGCCGAAAACGCCGCCCGAAGCGGTGGTGGTCCCGTAGGAGGCGTCATGCCAGTAGTCGCTGAGCGAGGGTGCGGGGCCGAAGAAGGCGTCGCGCACAAATTCGGGGGTGTAGCCGGGGGTGATCTGAGTGGACTTGTAGTTGACCATCAGCACCACGGTCTTCTGGTCGCCGGTTGTGGTGCAGGGGGAGTCGGCATCCGGGGCGAACTCGACCGACCTGGCGGCCATTCCGCGGCCGAGGCGGATGCCGTGCACGGTGGCGGAGCGGGCGCAGGTTGCATTGGCCAGCGAGTTCCCGTAGAGAGTGTAGAGATGTCCCTCCACGCGCAGGGTCTGGATCGTTTTACTGGGGTGCTGGTGGGTGAAGTCGTCGGCGATGGCGATGACCAGAGGTCCGGTCCATGCACCCTTCTCTTCCAGCAGCGGCTCAACCTGCGGATGGCGCTTGGTCAGCGCCTGGCGTAAGTCGGATGGGAGAGCGGATTCCACCGCCGCGGCTGGATCGCTTTCGATCAGCGCGGCCAGGAGCTGGGCTCGCTGCTCGAGCAATCCCTCCGCGACCGCTCGGTCGCCATCCATTGCGATCTGACGGTTCAGGTCGGCGATCTGCTCCTGGACCCGGCGGGTCACCTGAGCGCGCGCGGTAGGAGCCAGCGGTGAGCAAATGAATAATAAACAGAACAGCACAGCGGCAGCCGTTCGGCGCGGCCTACCAGGCACAATGGGAGGGTTCATTTTGGAATTCACCTATCGCTCTTCCTTGCTTATCGCCACTGTTGGACTATTTTTTAGTGCAAAATTCGCCGCAAACTACACTGCGGCGGCCGTTTACGCGTTACACTCTGGTACGCGGAAACCTCGGGTACTAGGGCGGCGGCTCGAGCTGACAGGGCATTCGGAACATGCTCTTTGGTTTGACAGTAGTCACCGGGATGCGGTCCAATGCAACCTTATGCGCTCGTAGGAGTGAGCAGCAAGAGACAGGAGATCAGCAGGCATCATGGCGAACGAAGAACTGAAACCAGGGTTAGGTACGTTGGCGCTGCACGCGGGGCAGGAGCCGGATCCGGCGACGACGGCGAGGGCGGTGCCGATTTACAGCACTTCGAGCTTTGTGTTTCACAATGCAGAGCACGCGGCGAATCTTTTCGGGCTGCGGGAGTTCGGGTTCATTTACTCGCGCATCATGAATCCGACCAACGACGTGCTGGAGAAGCGGCTGGCGGCGCTGGATGGCGGCATCGGCGCGCTGGTGTTTGCGTCGGGACAAGCGGCGGTCAGCGCAGCGATTCTGACCCTCACGCACGCGGGGCAGAATTTCATTTCCGCCACCAGCCTGTACGGCGGGACGTGGACGATGTTCACGCAGACGATGAAAAAGCTGGGGGTCGAGGTGCGTTTTTTCGACCCGGACCATCCGGAGGAAATCCACAAGCTGGTGGATGCGAACACGCGGCTGGTGTATCTGGAATCGATCGGCAATCCCAAGAACGACATAGTGGATTTCCGCAAGATCGCGGATATCGCGCACGGGCACGGGCTACCGGTGATGATCGATAACACGGTGACAACGCCCGTGCTGTTCCGGCCGTTCGATCACGGTTGCGACATCGCGGTGTATTCGACGACGAAGTTTCTGGGCGGGCATGGGGTACACATTGGCGGTGCAATTGTGGACAGCGGCAAGTTCATGTGGGCGGACAATCCGAAGAAGTGGCCGGAGTTCACCGAACCGAGCGATTCGTACCACGGAATCGTGTTTACCGAAGCGCTGAAGCCGCTGGGCAATCTGGCGTACATCATTCACGTGCGCACGCACTGGCTGCGGGACATGGGCGGTTGCATGAGCCCGTTCGGGGCATTTCTGTTTTTGATGGGAGTGGAGACGCTGCATTTGCGGATGGCGCGGCACACGCAGAACGCGCAGGCGGTAGCGGAATGGCTGGAGAAACAACCGGCGGTGACCTGGGTAAATTATCCGGGGTTGCCGACGCATCCGCATTACGCCAACGCCAAAAAGTACATGCCGAACGGAGCAGGTGCGATTCTGGGGTTC
>JASHOO010000368.1 GCA_030041035.1 Bryobacteraceae bacterium
AACTGGGGCAAAGGGCTGAAGCGATTCGGTGCGAGCGCGCTGGCGGCTCCGGTGGGCGTGCTGCGATCACTCGCTGCGTCTATCGAGTCGGGGGAACAGGAATTGCCACCCCTGCGGCATTTCGTGGTGTCCTTCACTGGCAGAGAGCAGGGCGAATTGGGAGAAGACGATCGGGAGCGTTTCTGGCGCGTGTTTCAGGTGCCGGTGTTCGAACAGAGGCTGGGATTTGACGGCCGGGTAATCGCGTATGAGTGCGAAGCACACGACGGGCTGCATGTTGTGCCGGAGCGCGCCGCTCTGGAGGAAACTGACCACTCGGAGCTGTTGCTGACGTCACTCACGGATCTGCGCCGTCCGACACTGCGCGTGGGCACGCGCCTAGCGGGATCGATTCATCGCGATTGCTGCGATTGCGGAAACGCCGCAGCCAGGCTTGTAGGCGCAAGGCCTTTGCCGGCGCCGCAGCCACTGGCCGCAGCAGTGTAGTGAGCTACAAACCTCTTGTCACGGCGGCCACAATAAGTGCCGAGCGGTAATCGCGTAGGGCCGCTAGCTCCCGTTCGGTCAACACCACGAGCCGGTCGAGATTTTTTGTAGCGGCGCCGAGGAAGTCTATGGCTGCCTGCTGCACTTCCAATGGCGGCAGTGGTATCGTGAAATTCCCGAATCGTTCCGCACTCACATTCGCGATGGTCGCTTGCACCGTGTGCAGCCGGACCTGGTCCCGATAAGCACGTGATTGCGTGAAATAATGGAGATAATCAGGCAGTATCTTGCGCTGGTCGGGTCGCAATCGCACCAGATAGCCGGCAAAACAGGCCCGACCCCACTCGTTTCGATAACGAAAGGCTTTGCCCACAGTGGCGCCGCTGCGCGCCAGCAACAGATCGCCATCCTGGAGCAGGTACGGCGCTGCCAGGTGCTCGGGCAGGGAGTGGAACGTCTCCTGGCACAGCGAGCCGTCATCTTTGAGATCCGTGATGCGAATATAGCGGGGACCTTCTGCAGGCCGGTTGGCAGCCGGTTCGTTGGCTCCGTAGAGCAACGCACCAGAGCGAACGAACTTGAAGCGGGTGGTTCCCCAACCATCCCTATCCCGGGCCATGATTTGGCTGACGACCGCTTCACGCCGCTCGCACCACAGTTCGAGCAGACGGCACTTGATTTCGAGCACATGACCGAGCCACGAAGTTTTGGCGTCCAGGTACGCCGCGATCCGGCGTTGCTCAGCGCAATCAGGCACGCGAACGACTTCCTCCAGGTACGCTTTGCTGTCCAGGTTCTGAATACCCGTGGTCTGATAGATCGACCGCCTGTTCAGGCCTAAACGGTAGAGCGCGGCGTGCAAGTAACAGAGGTAACGGGCATCAAAGCCAGGCGCCACCGGCATGCGCGCGATGAAGTTCGAACATACGGCCGGCTCACCGCCCTCATACAATATGACAGCGCCGACAGGCCGGCGGTCTCCTCCCCCCGATTTTTCGAGCAACAAATCGCCCGGCACAAGCTGCCTGGCGCGCCGGTAGGAGGGCGGCACGAAGCGCTGGGTCGGGTTGCGCAGATTGAGGCGCAGGCGTTCGCGGTCGAAATCGGCAACGCGCACGCAGACCAAATCATCGGTTCCACCGCGTGGCTCCTCGCCCCAAGTGCCGTTAGTGCACGCGGTGACCGTATGCTTCAACCGGACCGTGCGCCAGTGAGCGGGAGACTCATGAAACGCGTGAATCACGGCGTCCCAAGCTGCTGGAGCAACGCTTGCGCCTGGCGCTCCAGATCGTGAATCTCGCGGTCGATTTCAGCGGGGGGTCGCACGGGTTCGGGCTCGAAGAAAAAGCGCGCAAGCGGGATGGTGTAACCGGTGCGCGGTTCGCCGGGAGCGATCCACGCGTCCGGTGCATGGGGCAGAACCTCGCGATCAAACCACTGTTGGACGTTTTCATCCAAGGGAATGTCTTCTGAATCGCGAAGGTCAGGGTCGGGTACAGGGCGGTTCTTGGCGTCGCGGTAGACTTCGGCGGTGTCGTCCTGATGGGCCAAAGCTTCGCGCATGCGGCGCGCCAGTGTGCGGCCCAGCTTCAGGCCGGTCCGAGCGAAGGCGGCGGTAAGCGCAGCGTCAAAGGCGGATTGATCGTGGTAGACGGCCCGCGCGTCCATCCCAGCCAGGGCTTCGGACACCGCTGGACTAAACTTACTCTGAAGGGCCCGGACCTGCTCCGGCCCCGCTTGGAAGCGGAGCCGTAAAGGGCGCTCGACCGTGATACGGCGGTAACCGAAGTCACGATTGGGCAGAATTCTGGAGTGTGGGCCGTCGGCAAAATTGCGATAGATCTCGCAGATGCGATCGAGCTGGGAGGGTGGGATTTCATTGCGCTTCGCGCCAAGCGAACGCTTCATTTTCTCGCCGAAGGTGAGGGCGTTGATCAACTGCACCTTACCCTGGCGCGCCAGGGATTTGCGATTAGTCAGCAGCCAGATGTAGGTGGCGAGGCCGGTATTGTAGAAGAGCTGATCGGGCAAAGCGAGGATGGCTTCGAGCCAGTCGTTCTCGAAAATCCAGCGCCGAATCTCACTTTCGCCTGAGCCGGCGTCGCCGGCGAACAGCGGCGAGCCGTTGAAGACCACCGCGATGCGCGTGCCGTCGGGTTTCATCTTCGACAGCATATGCTGGAGAAAAAGGAGCGAGCCATCGTTCACACGCGGCAATCCGGCGCCGAAGCGCCCGCTGAAGCCGAGCCGCTCATGTTCTGCACGTACCTGCTTTTCCACCTTTCTCCAATCCACGCCGAACGGCGGGTTGCTCAGGATGTAGTCGAACCGGCAGCCCGCGAAGGCATCCTGAGTAAGGCTGTTGCCGAGCGCAATCGAATGACCGCTGTGACCCCGCAGAAGCGCGTCGGCTTTGCAGATGGCGTATGACTCGCCGTTCAGTTCCTGGCCGGCAATTTCCAGGCGCACGTCGGGGCATCGCTCGCGCGCGTATTCCTCGGCGACGGCGAGCATGCCACCGGTGCCGCAGGCCGGATCGTAAAGAGACTTCCCCGCCCCGGAGTCTTCCTGAAGGATCAGCCGGACCATCAGCCGCACCACCTCGCGCGGTGTGAAATGCTCACCGGCGGTCTCATTGGATTGTTCGGAGAACTTCCGGATCAGCTCTTCAAAAATGTAGCCCATCTCGTGATTCGAAACGGAAGCAGGATCGAGATCGAGCGCAGCGAACCGTTCCAAAATCAGCACCAGGAGAGAGGCTTTTTGCAAGCGTGCCAGCGTGTCGCGAAAATGGAAGCCCTCGAGGACCTCGCGGAGTTCGGCGGGAAGCTTCTTCAGTTGATGAGGCAAATCGCTGGGAGAGGCGGGGAGGCTGCCGCACCGGCGTAGAACGGTAAACGGCAGAATCACCTTGCCGTATTCCGACTGCTTGTAGTCGCCGCGCAGCAGGTCGGCGATGCTCCAGATGAAGCTGACCTTAGCTTGAAACCCGCTCACTCGACGCTCATCATGCGGCGCTATTGCGCACTCACCTTGCTCAAGATGCGGTCCTTGAGCCAGTGTTCGTCCCACCACTCGATGGGATTCACTTGCACCCCGTCAACCTGCATGCTGAAGTGCAGGTGATCGCCGCCGGCCAAGCCGGTGGAGCCGCTCTTGCCGAGCGATTGACCCTTCTTTACCATATCGCCTGCCTTCACGGCGAATTCGCTTAAATGGCCATAAATGGATTGCAGACCGTAGCCGTGGTCAACTACCACGCAATTTCCGTAGATGCCGAGATTGTCGGCCCAGACCACGCGTCCATCATTGGCTGCGGGAACGGGAACATGCTGCGTGCGAGCGAGGTCGAAGCCCAGGTGCACCTGCTCATCGACTTTCTTGCCCTTATAGATATAGCTGCGCTTATCCGCGAATTCCGATTCGACGGCTGCATTAATCAGGGGCAGGAAGGGTCCCGACCAGAGGAAGTGGTCGGCCGTCTTGAAGCGCAGGTCGGCCAGCGTCTTGTTGTTCTGCCGGCGCATGTCGCCATTGATCTTCAGAAAGCGATTGAGTAAATCGCCCGTGCCGCCGGGATCAATCTGGTTAACGACCTTCTCCAAAAACGCATCGTCAATCGTCAGGTCGCGCTGGCGGAATTTCTTGGGGAAAACCTTGAACCAGAAGCGCGCTGTGGCTTCCGCACCTGCGGTATTCCGCGCAAAGACCACAGGCGTGATGTCGGGGGATAGATCCCACGGGTACGCGAAGAGCGAAAAACGCTCGCCCGGATGGGAAGGCAGCGGGAAGCTGCGAAACTCGTATTTGCCGACGCGCACACCGGAATCGGTGACATAACCTGATGGCGTAAAGACGACCAGCTCCGAGCCGCCCTGATTGATGTAATGCTGTGCGCCGTCAGCGCTGACGCGCGGCGGCTCGGTGACGATCTGGATGTCGGCTTCCGCCGAATCAGTTGCGCCACGCAGATCGTTCGATACGACCTCCACGATGAGCTTGGCTTTGCCGTCGTGCAGTTCGGGAGCTTGCTGCTTGCCGGCCAGGAAATGGCGGATCTGCGGGCCTTGGTGCGAGCGCCAGAACGTCCAGCGATGTGCCGGTTCGTGAATGTCCGCGACCGTGCGCCGCTGACCGTCCTGCTCAACCGATGCTGTCAGCCGGCGGATGCCGTGTGGATTCTCAATGCGCACTTGAACCAGGGTCGCAACGCCGATCGCCATAACAGGCGGATCGATTTTCAGGGTGGTGCCTCCGGATAACAACAGCAGCGCTCCGGGCACTGCAATCACCACCACGATGAGGACAATCGCAACGAGTCTCACTTTTTCGTCCAGGTATCGATCCAGTCGATGAAATTCTTGTACCAAAACAGGCTGTTCTGCGGCTTCAGGACCCAGTGGCCCTCGTCGGGGAAGACGATGAGTTTGGAGGGCACTTTCTGCAACTGCAAGGCGGTGAACAATTGTAATCCCTGTCCATAGGGGACGCGGAAATCGAGCTCGCCGTCCATGACGAGGGTCGGTGTGTGAAATTCTTTGACAAAGAGGCTGGGAGACCAGCGTGCGTACATTTCGGGGTTGTCCCAGGGCATGCCGCTGAACTCCCACATGGGAAACCACAGCTCTTCGGTTTCGCCGGCCTCGCTGCGCAAGTCGTAGACGCCGGCGTGAGAGATCAGTGCTTTGAATCGCTGCGTGTGGCCGAGTATCCAGTCGATCAAGTAGCCGCCGAAGGAGCCTCCAGCCGCGGCCATGCGGTTGGCGTCCACATACGGCAACTTTGCGACGGAGTCCGTGGCCGCCATGATGTCGTCATAAGCGCGTCCACCCCAATCACCGTTGATATCGTCGATGAATTTCTGGCCGTAGCCGGTCGAGCCGCGGGGATTGGGCATGGCAACCACATAGCCCGCTGCCGCGAACACTTGGGCATTCCAACGGTAAGTCCAATCGTGACCCCAAGCGCCTTGTGGGCCGCCGTGAATCAGCATGAGCGCTGGGTATTTCTTCTGCGGATCGAAGTTCGGCGGTCTCACGATGAACATATGGACACGCGCGTTTTCAGCGCCTTCCACATTGACTTCTTCGAGCGCTGTAAGCTGGTGCGCGCTCAGCATACCGTCGTTCAAATGGCTAAGAGCCGTTTCGGTTCCACCGGCGGAAGATGCGCGAAAAATTTCCATGGGGCTCGTTCCGCTGCGACGCGTGTAGACCATGGTTTTGCCGTCCGGCGTGAGCTGCATGTCGTCCAGGTAGCTGTCGCCGCTAAGCGCGATGGGCGCGGCGCCGCCATTGACGGAGATGAACTGGACATACTGCCGGCCCCGGTCTTCGACCGCAAAGAACAGGCGCGACGAGTCTGGTGACCAGGTGAAGCTCTCCACCCAGCGGTCAATGGGCTCAGTCAGGTTGGTTAGCTTGCCCGAGGTACGATCGAGCAACATCAGGCGCCAGCGGTCACTTTCATATCCGGGACGAAATTGCGCGCGATAGGCGAGAAACTTTCCGTCCGGCGAATATTGCGGCGAGTTGTCTGCCGCGGGATTCACGGTGATTTTCTTGGCAGGGCCGCCCGTGATGGGAACCACGAACAGATCTGCATTTGTGCTGGTGGCGGGCACTGCATCGGCGTTCATCGCATAACAGACTTCGGTGCCATCGGGAGAGATGGCGTAATCGTCGGGCCCACCGAGAGAGAACGGCGGCACGTCGCGATCGCCGGGCGTGAGATCTTTAGCCGCGCCGCCTTCGATCGAAATCACCTGCAGATGGCTTCGCCGCGCGGTCTGCCAGGTTGTCCAGTGACGGTACAGAAGGCCGGTGATGGTGCGGGCTTTAACCTTGTCGTTGTTCGTCTCATCGAGCTTCTTTTTGTTACATGCATCGTCGGCGCCGCACTCGGGAAATACCTCACTTGTGAAAACGAGGTTCTTTCCATCATGCGAGTACAGAACGCCGCCAGCTTCCGTAGAGACATCGGTAATCTGCTTCGCATTGGCGCCGTCACCGTCCATGATCCAGATTTGCGACGATCCGTTGCGATCAGATACGAAGGCGATCCTCTTTGAATCGGGTGACCATCGCGGGCGCTCGGCCGAATCGGCAATCTTGCGGGGCATGCCACCCGCCAGAGGGACGACGTATATCTGTTTGGGCTTGGTGTCCTTTTCGACATCAACGGATTGAACGGAAAACGCCACCCAACGGCCGTCGGGCGAAAGCTGAGGGTCGCTGATGCGTACGAGTTGCATGAGCGCCTGGGCATCGAAAGGCGCCATCTGTGCAGCCAGCACAGGCCCGATCAGCGCAGGCAAGAGGATCCGCGCCGTTCTGATGTGCATATAAACCCGATTGTATCGCGGCATGTTGCCGCGAGCCGAGCATGCGGGGATGTGCGCCTTACATCACTGCAGGTAACCTAGAGATTTCAGAACCTTGATGGCCTGCCTATCGAGTGTAGCCGGCTGCGGCCGCACCAAGGGCATGGTCGACGCCCATTGGCGCAAGCCGGCTTCCAGCACCTCCGCATCGGATGGCCGCTCATTGTAGACGTTGTGCTCTTCGTGTGGGTCCGTCGCCAAATCATATAACTCATGCACACCGTTCGTTGCGGTGATGAGTTTGAAATCGCCGATAAAGGTGGCGCGCTCGATGCGGCGGAAACGGCTGCTTAAAGAAACCAGCAGATCGCAGGGGAACGACTCGCTGAACGCGGCTGCTTGTGGATCGTCGGGCGCCCGTAAATTGCGGCCGGGTAGTTTGCCCGCCTGGTAACCCAGCACTCCCAGAACAGTCGGCAGCAGATCCACGTGGCTAACTAACCGGTTCTGAACGTCTGCGCGCGTTTCACCAGGATATTTGATGACCAGAGGTACGTGCACCTGTTCCTGGTAAACGGAACTGCCGTGACCTACTAGTCCCTTCTCGCCAAAGGACTGGCCATGGTCGGATGTAATGATGATCATCGAATTGTCGTAGAGGCCCAGTTGCTTCATTCTGGTGAACAGTTCGTCCAGATTGGCGTCGATGTAAGCGATGCCGCCGTCGTACTGGGATTCGTCACGTTCGCGGTCTTGAACTGAATACGGCCGGGACCCGCTCAGCGCCTGAAACTCGATGGGCCAATAACGCTCCGCCGTCATCGTCGAATCTTTACCGGGGTATTTGACGTCGTACGGCGATGGCGGAAAGTATGGCTGGTGCGCGTCCATGTAGTTCAGAAACAGAAGAAATGGCCGGTGGTTTGCTTTTTGCTGGTCCAATAGCCGAAACGCCTCGCGGTTCACCTCTCCGGCGCGGACGTAAAGCAGCTCCGTTTGCCTGACACCAAAAAACTTTGTAAGAGCGTGGGCAAAGTCTGTGCGAAGACAGAACGGGCACGACGTGTCGAGGACTAGGCGCGGAACAGGCAGGCTAAAGTATTGGAAGCCCTGATCGACATGAAAGGCGTGTTGCAGGTAGGGGACGTTGGCCGCAATCCCCATGGTTCGATAGCCTTTGCCGGCGAGGATGCCTGCCAGCGTTCGGCTACTCGGTGGCAGGCGCAAGCCGAATTCCGGGCCTATTGACACGCCATCCTTCCCTCGCCCCATTTCCCAGTGTGCACCGTGCTGGCTGGCGTACAAGCCCGTAAAGATCGACGCGTGCGAAGCGAGGGTCATGTCCGAAGCCGCTATGGCACGCGTATACACGGTCGCCTCACGCGCGAATTGCTGCAAATGCGGTGAGGTATCCCTCGCGTAACCGTAAAGGGAAAGATGGTCGGCGCGCACCGTATCCAGCGTGATCAGAATAACGTTTGGACGGCCGCCGCCTGAGCCCCACGGAGCCTCGTATACCCCGCTCCGGATGATTCGCTGCTGTGTAGAAGCGTGGTAACCGATGACGGTGGCCGCCACCGTCGCGCCAAGCGCCAGATAGCCCAAGGTTGCGGATTTTCCCGTTCGCAAAACAGTCGCCACGCGTGCGATGGCGTAACAGATTAGGAAGACGAGAAGAATACCCAGTGCTCCCACCCAGCGCCCCTTAGCGCGCCCCTGGAATTCCAAAACTGCAAATGGATAGATCAGAACGGCAAAAGAGATGAACCAGGCGTTCGCAAACGGCGCCAGCGCCTGTGGCAGGAGTTTTCCGCGGAGGCTCGCAAGAAAGATCCCAGCTAGCAAAGCGGCGATTAGCACCTGAACGCGCCAACCGCCGAAGGCATGCATGTGAAGCAAAAAACCCATCCCAAGCGACACTGGTCCCGCCATGCGGATAGGTGCCGGCCCGCGACCCGGCGCCATGCGGTTCACCAGAAACGCAATCAGGCCGCCGCTCACTGCGCCCAACACCACGTATACGGCCAAAGCGAGATCCGCGAACCGGGGGTCTGGTAAACGGAACTCATCGGCGGGGGAATGGAAAGTGTGCACTGCCGCAAGGCAGAGCGATTCGACCATCCAGAACGTACTCCAGGACTGCACTCCGCTGATAGCGCCCGCGAGCGTCGGGGAAACCGCGGGATCCGCTACCGGCGAGCCCTTCACGGCGCCGTACCGAACCCAAGCCGGGCTGCCTGGTGTCCTTTCTCGAACACGATGACATCCACGTCGCCGAACGGACCGAGTTCTTTACTGCGCCACGCCTCCAATTCCGGCCGAGCGGAAAACCAGTCGCGCCAAAATTTGACGGCGCGTTCCCCCCCATACAGGGCAAATCGGTCTGAGAAAGACAGAGTCCGTTCTGAGAGCTGGGCTGCGAACTCCTCGGCTTCCGGAGAGCTTTCAAACGGGAACGGATACGTGTGTCCCTGCACGTGGTACACCGAAAGCGGAGCGTAGAGAAAGTCCGACATGCGGTAATCCGGCTTCCAGACGGGCGGCCGGGCTTCGATAAACGGGCTGGGGCAGAGAATGGGGGCGTCTTGACCCAGAGACTCGGCATTAAGTCGCTGCGCCGCCAGCCTCCAGTTTGAGTTGTGGTGCATCGGCCAAACGCGCTGCCACTGCCCTAGGAAAAGCAGGACTCCCAAGCCCAGCACGGCCGCGACCGGTTTCCAGGATTGTTGGGGGAGAAATGCCGCAGCAGCCGTCGTGGCCATGAGCGCGGCGCCGGGAAGCGCCACGAACAGATAACGGGCGACAAAAACGCTGTCTCCGGTCAGCCAGGAAAAAGCGAACAGACCGAGCGGCTCGCATAGCCACCAGCCGATGATCAAGCTGAGCGGCACCCACCCCGGCGTAGATTCGACACGCGGCCAGCGATACCACCGATTGAGCAAGGCGGCTCCCGCGCAGGCGCCTATGATGGCTCCCGGCTTCACGGCGTTGCTCAGGTCCGCGAACGAGGGCCGTGGCACAACTACATGCGCACCTGCCTGATGGAGCAGTACCAGAGCATCATTGAGCACCGGCAACAAAGTGATGCCCAGAACCGTGAATCCGGCACTCGCTTGCAACCAGCCAACCCGGGTATCGTGCGCAATCAACCGCACCAGCGCGTAAATCACGAATACCGCATAGAGCGGCCAGAAGGTGAGGTGAACTCTCCAAAGCACGGAGGCCGACGCGATAAACAGTACCGCGTCGCGGATCCGCGCCGTGTCCAACCAGCGGATGAGAAACCAAAAACCGGCACAAGCCATGCAAGTCCCCAGGGCATAAGGACGCGCATCCGCAGCCTGGTAATCAAAACCGTGCAGCGATAAACAGGCAAAAACGGCAAACCAGCCGGCGTTGGGATGGATTAGCCTGGCAGCAATACGCGCGATCAAATATAGCGCGACGGCGAGCGCCAACAACGATGGCACACGATACGCCGTTTCGGATAGGCCAAAAAAGTGTTCGGTGATGCGCGGGAATACGTAGTAGATCGAGGCGGGAACCTGCGGAGCCACACGCAACGACGGATCGCTTGCGCCGTGCCGTACCACAAACGCGGTACCCATCTCGTCCACCCAGAAACTGGAGGGCAACGGCATTATCCATAGCCGCGTGACGCATAGCGCCACTAACGCGACCAGCACTAGATTGAGGTTAATTGCCAATAGCCGGCGGCCGAGAAGAACGCCGTTAGGCTCGGATGATGGGAGCGTGGCCGGATCGCCTACGCCAGCCCTCACCGCTCACCCTCAAACCAAGCCATTGTATCGGGCATCGGTACAGGAACCGATATTCCGAGGCTGGGGAGATGGCCCCATTTACCCCTCGTCATCATTTTCGCCAACCTGAAAATCATATCTTAATCCTGCTGCTGGCACCGCGGAAAATAGCAGTCACAGCTCGTGGGCCGGCGAGGATGCCGGGTGCCGCGTTCGACACCTTTTAGGAATTGCTGCCGCAAGCTCAACAAGTTCCAGAAGCCTTTGCGGTCGGCCTCTTGCCTGAGCGCTAAACCGCCGCCCTTCCGACTGATCCCTTCACCTAAGCCACGTGTTTTCAATGTAGCCGTTTGTAAGTTGCGGGCGCGAATGCTAGCATGGTTCTCAATCCCTCTGTTGCACAATAAGGACGAAAGTTGATTCACGCAGTCAAAGGAACCAGGGATTTATTGCCTCCAGGCACGGCGGTCTGGAACCAGGTCGAGGCGGCGGCGCGCGAAGTGTTTCGGACGTACAACTATCACGAGATCCGTACGCCCATCCTGGAAGAGACACAGCTATTCGCCCGTGGCGTAGGCGAAGAGACCGACATTGTCACCAAGGAGATGTACACGTTCGAGGATCGCGACGGCAGTTCGCTGACGCTGCGGCCCGAGGCCACGGCCTCGGTGATGCGTGCGTACATCGAGCATCGTATGGACCAGCGGCCCGGCGTGCAAAAGCTCTATTACATGGGCCCGATGTTCCGGCGCGAGCGACCGCAGAAAGGGCGCTACCGGCAGTTCTTCCAGATCGGCGCGGAAGCGATCGGCTCAGCATCCCCGGATGTGGATGCGGAGATGATCGAGCTGGCGATGGACATTTTGAAGAGCGCCGGACTCGAGAGCCCCGTACTGCTGGTAAATTCGGTGGGCGACGCGAACTGCCGGCCTGCCTACATCGCCGCCCTGCGCGAGGAGCTCCGCAAGATCTCGCCCAAGCTCTGCGAGGACTGCCAACGACGCGCCGAAACCAATCCGCTGCGCGTGCTTGACTGCAAAGTACCCGAAGACCAGCCCCTCATCGGCCAGTTGCCCTCGATCCACGAATTCCTTTGTGGGGAATGCAAACCGCACTTTCAGCGAGTGTGGGAACTGCTTAACGATCGGAAGCTCCCTGTTAAATTGGACCAGCGCCTGGTGCGGGGTCTCGACTATTACATGCGCACGACATTTGAAGTGGTGCACGGGGCGTTGGGCGCACAGAATTCCGTCCTGGGCGGTGGCCGCTACGACGGACTGGCCGAAGCCCTCGGCTCGAAAGTGCCGGCGCCGGGCATCGGCTTTTCCATTGGCGAAGACCGGCTCATCATGACGGTGGAAGGGAATCTGAAGCCACAGCCTTTGGACCTGTTCGTGGCGGTGCTGGGCGAGCGCGCAGTCGAGCAGGCAGGGCAGCTGGCTCGAGAGGTGCGGCAATCCGGATATTCCGTCGAGGTCTCGGCCGACGGCAAGTTGAAACGCGCCATGGAACTAGCCAATAAGCTGGGCGCTCGGTACACGCTGATCGTTGGTGATAACGAGCTTGCCGCGGGCCGGTACGCCTTCAAGAATATGGCCTCCGGCCAGCAGGAGGATGTGGCGCGCGAAGAGATCGCGCGGCGGCTCCAAACCGTCAATTGAAATATGCAAACCGTACCGTTGGATTTTCTGGGCCAGTTGCGCCGCACGCACACATGTGGCGAGCTGCGAGCGAAAGACGCCGGGTCCCGGGCTTTGCTCATGGGATGGGTACATCGCCGGCGAGACCTGGGCGGTGTCATCTTCATTCACCTGCGTGACCGCGAAGGCGTTACGCAGATTGTTTTTCACACCGGCACAGATCCCGAGGTTCACGCCAAAGCTGAAGTGCTTCGCTCAGAATACGTGGTGGCCGTCGAAGGCAAACTGGCACTGCGCACGCCCGACACCGTGAATACCAATCTGGCCACCGGAGAAGTGGAGCTGGTCGCGGAAAAAATCTGGATTCTGAACGAGTCGCGCACGCCGCCGTTCCCTATGGAGGACGACGTCGACGTCTCCGAGGACGCGCGCCTCAAGTTTCGCTACGTCGATCTGCGGCGTCCCCGCATGCAGCGCAACATTATCCTGCGCTCGCAGGTGTCTTTTGCAGTGCGGCAGTACCTGTATTCCCAGGGGTTCTTGGAAATCGAGACACCCTTTATGACGCGCTCTACGCCGGAGGGCGCGCGCGATTATCTCGTGCCCAGCCGTGTGCAGCCCGGCAGCTTTTATGCCCTGCCGCAATCGCCGCAAATCTTCAAACAGCTCTTGATGATCAGCGGGTTTGAGAAATATTTTCAGATCGTGCGCTGCTTCCGAGACGAAGACCTGCGCGCGGACCGGCAGCCGGAGTTCACCCAGATCGATCTCGAAATGTCGTTTCCACAAGAGCAGCGCATTTTCGACGTGATCGAGCCGCTGGTTCAGAAGATCTGCGCTGTCGCGGGATTCCAGGTGCAGGTTCCGTTTCCCCGCCTTACCTACGCGGAGGCCATGCGGAGCTTTGGAATCGACAAGCCGGACCGTCGCATCCCCCCGATGCATCCGGTGGAAGATCTGTTTCCGGTTGACGCACTCAGCGCGCATGGTCTGCCGTTGGTAGCGATCCACATCCCGAAAACCGGCGTGCTCAGCCGTAAGGAGCGGGACGAGCTAAAGGCATTTGGAACCGAGCGCGGATTGCGGGTATTCGACGACGCCAAACGGCTGGAGCGCGACTATTCCGAGCCCATGGCGCGTGTGCGCGAGCGAACCGGTGCCGGCGAAGAGGACCTGCTGATCCTGGCGTCTTGGCCGGGCGAACCCGCGGGGCACCGTCCCGAAGAGACTGTCTACCAGGCTTGTGGACAGTTGAGGCTGTTTGCCGCGCAGAAGTACAACGACCGGCATAGACTTCTCGATCCACAGCGATTTGAATTTCTATGGGTCCTGGATTTTCCCATGTTCGAGTGGAGTGCAGAAGAGAACCGCTGGGAAGCGGCCCATCATCCTTTCACATCCGTTCATGACGACGATCTGGAAAAACTGACGGCCGACCCGGCGCATTGCCGCGCCAAGTCGTACGACCTCGTGCTGAACGGGGTCGAGCTGGGTTCGGGATCGATCCGTATTCACCGGCGTGATGTGCAGGCCAAGGTCTTCGCGGCGCTCGGCTTCAGCGACGAGGAGGCGCGGCGGCGCTTCGGATTCCTGCTGGACGCGCTCGAATATGGCGCGCCCCCGCATGGTGGCATCGCGCTGGGCCTCGACCGGCTGGTGATGATTCTGGCGGGTGAAACCTCTATCCGCGACGTGATTCCCTTCCCCAAAACCGCACGCGGCACCGACTTGATGTGCGACGCGCCGGCCGAGGTTCCCGAGCGCCAGTTGCGGGAGCTCGGAATCACGATTCGACGATCCCAGTAATCAGCCCCGTCCCTGAGCTGCCGGGCATGCCCTTGCCGCACCAATCTGCTATCCTCAAGTGTTGAAAAGGTAACAATTTGTCCCCCGGCATCCGGCCGGGCCTTCCTGAGGTATCCATATGTCAGGGCATTCCAAATGGGCGACCATCAAGCACAAGAAGGCCGCTCTCGACGCCAAGCGCGGAAAAATGTTCACGCGCATCATCAAGGAAATTACTATCGCCGCACGCAATGGCGGCGATCCCGATTCAAACCCCCGGCTGCGCACCGCGATCCTGGCCGCCAAAGGTGTCAGTATGCCCGCCGACAACATCAAGAAAGCCATCATGCGCGGCACTGGCGAACTGGAGGGCGGCCAGATCGACGAAGTCGTGTTTGAGGGCTATGGACCGGGAGGCGCCGCCGTCTTGGTGAAGGTCGCGACCGACAACCGCAACCGCACGGTCAGTGAGATTCGCCACGTATTTTCGAAGAACGGCGGCAACCTGGGCGAGCAGGGCAGCGTGTCCTGGATGTTCGAGCGCAAGAGCCAGGTTCTCGTTCTGCAGGAGAAAACCGGCGAAGATCAATTGATGGGCATTGTGTTGGACGCGGGGGCCGATGATATGCGCTCCGACGGCTCGCACTGGGAAATCCTCTCCGCTCCTGAAAGTCATGAAGCGGTTCTCGCCGCGCTGGATAAGGCGGGCATACCGCATGAATCCGCCGAAATCGCCATGGTCCCGAAAAATCTCATCAAACTGGAAGGCAAAACGGCCGACGCCATGCTGCGCTTGAGCGAGGCGTTGGAGGAGCATGACGACGTGCAGAGCGTCTATTCGAATTTCGACGTGGACGAGAAAGAGCTCGAGGCCCTGGCTCGGTAGATGCGCGTCCTGGGCATCGATTGCGGCACCGAGCGTACGGGCTTCGGCGTGATCGAAAGCGACGGGCGCAACCATCAGCTGGTTTCGGCCGGTGTGATTCAAACCAGCGCTAAGGCCCCGCTTGGAGTGCGCCTGCAGGAGATCTCCCGCGAGATCCGGAGCGTAATCGCGCGCGACCTCCCCGTAGCCGCAGCGGTGGAAGAAGTCTTTTATGCCACCAACGTTAAAACGGCTTTAAAGCTTGCCCACGTGCGCGGGGTGGCAATGCTTGCCATTTCCGAGGCCGGCCTGGAGTTGGGTGAGTACTCCCCGCTCGAAATCAAAACCAGCGTCGTGGGCTATGGACGCGCCGAGAAACGCCAGGTGCAAGTGATGGTGAAGTCACTTCTGCACCTGGACCAGCCGATCGAGTCGGAAGATGCGTGTGATGCCCTCGCAGTAGCCGTATGCCATGCCACGCACAGCGCCATCCGCCGCAAGCTGGAGGGGGTTCGCGCATGAAGTTCGCGCTGATATTGGCGGTCGTGCCGCTGTTTGCCAGCGCGGATGTGCAGCGTCTTGTCTTTTCCAAGTCCTTCCCTGGCAGTGCCCCGCCGTACGTCGAGATCACTTTGGACCGGAACGGCAACTCTTCATACAAAGAAGCAGCCGACGACGATCAGCCTTTGCGATTCCAAATCTCCGAAAGTGATGTCGGGGCGATCTTTGGATTGGCAGATAAGTTGGGACACTTCAACCATCCGCTGGAGTCGCCGCTCAAAGTTGCATTCATGGGCACCAAGACGTTCCGCTTCGAAGCCGGCGACGAGAAGCAGGAGGTTAAATTCAATTACTCCGAAGATCCGGACGCGCAGGCCCTGCTCGATTGGTTTGAACGCATCTCGGAAACCGAGCAGCACGTCATCAACCTGGAGCGCGCGGTGAAGTACGATAAGCTCGGTGTTAATGACGCTTTGCTGCTGTTGCAGATATCCTTTGACCACAAGCGCCTGGTGGCTCCCCAGCAGCTTCTACCCCTGCTCGATCGCGTCGT
>JASHOO010000369.1 GCA_030041035.1 Bryobacteraceae bacterium
GTCGAGGGCGCGCCGTTGAAAGGGCCGCTGCCCCTCGAAAAGGCCGTAGAATACGCCGGCCAGATTCTCGATGCGCTGGACGCGGCGCACCAGAAAGGTATCATTCATCGCGATCTGAAGCCTGCCAACATCCTGGTCACCAAGCAAGGGATCAAGCTGCTGGATTTCGGGCTGGCCAAGCAAGCCGCTCCTCTCAAGGAGATGGACCCCACGCGCGCGCTCACCGATCAGGGGCAGATCGTGGGAACCCTGCGATATATGTCGCCGGAGCAGTTGCAGGGCAAAGAAGCCGATGCCCGCAGCGACCTGTTCGCCTTTGGCTGCGTGCTGTATGAAATGCTCTCGGGCAAGCGTGCGTTTGATGGATCGAACAGCGCCAGCGTGATCGCAGCGATTCTGGAGCGCGAGCCGGCGCCGCTCCCGAGCAATCCAAACGATGCCACACGGCCGCTCGACCGGGTGGTGAAGCGATCGATGGCCAAGGACCCCGACCAACGGTTCCAGACTGCGCGAGATTTGAAAGCGGCGCTCTCATGGGTTCTGGATCAGCCGCCCATTGTGACGGCGAAGCCGAGTCGGCGGATGTGGATCGGAGTCGCCTCTGTGACATTGCTGTTGGGCCTGGTCGGCGGCTGGGCACTCACGCACGTCCGTCATCCGCAAACCGAACAAGGCGCAATGCGCCTCGAGATCACTCCGCCCGAAGGAGGCCAGTTCGCCTTTGGCGTTAGCGTCGGCGGTGTTGCCTTATCGCCGGACGGCCAGACTGCTGCTTTTGTAGCTGCTGCGAACGGGAAGGCTGAACTTTGGGTGCGCCCGCTGGAGGGAACGGCTGCACGGCTGATTCCGGGAACGGACGATGCTTCGTATCCGTTCTGGTCACCCGACGGCAGATCCATTGCATTCTTTTCGCCGGGCAAATTGCAACGTGTCGATCTCGCTGGTGGCACACCTCTCCTAATCTGTGACACCAGCCGGGGCTGGGGCGGAGCCTGGACCAGCGACGGCCAGATCATCTTTGGCACACTTGGCTTCGCTTTGCGCCAGGTATCGGCTTCCGGTGGCACTCCTTCGCCCTTTACCACGTTGGATGCGTCGCGCAGCGAAGCATCACACTTGTGGCCGCAGGCGCTTCCCAATGGCCGCTTTCTGTTTTGGGTGCTAAGCGACAAGCCGGAGAGCACCGGCGTCTACGCCGCCTCACTGGAAAAGCCCAATGAACGGGTCCACCTACTATCCACAGATGCCAAAGCCTTGTACGTGCCAGGAGATGACGGCAGAGATTATCTGGTGTGGCAGCGTGCCGGCAAGCTGGTAGCCCAGGAGTTTGATACGAGGGCGCTCCAGCTTACCGGGGAGGTTCGTATCCTTGCCGATCGCGTGGCTATGGCGGGAAGCGGACTGCTAAACGCGGCTGCTTCAGGTGGGCTTTTGCTCTACAGCGATACCGGCACGGTGAATCAGTTCACCTGGTTCAACCGCGCAGGCACGCGGCTGGGAGTGGTGGGCGAACCCGGCGAATACAGTTACTTCCGACTCTCGCCCGACGGACGCCGCGTCGCGGCATTTCGCGCAAAGCCGGGCGGCCGGGATCTCTGGCTTCTGGATGCGGACCGTGGCGTTACCAACCGATTCACCTCGACGCCCGGGCTCAAAGGCTTTCCCGTCTGGTCTGCCGACGGCCAGACGATTGTGTTTGCCTCAGGTGCGCCCTACAACCTGTTTCGCAAGCCGGCTGCCGGAGGCGGTGACGAGCAGCGCCTGATACAGGCATCAAGCTTTCAGTATCCCAGTGACTGGTCGCGCAACGGCCACTTTCTGCTGTACACCCAAATTAGCGCAGGTACGGGAAACGACCTGTGGATTTTGCCGGTGAGCCCCGATGGGAAGGTTGCGCCGGATGCGAAACCGAGGCCTTATCTGCGCACCCAATTCAATGAGCGCCAAGGCCACTTCTCGCCGGAGATGGATCCGCACTGGGTGGCGTATAGCTCGGACGAATCCGGACGCGAAGAGATCTATGTGGATGCTTTTCCTGAAGCGCGTAACAGGATGCGGATTTCAACCGGTGGAGGCCAATTCCCCGAGTGGAGTCCAGACGGCCGCGAGCTTTTCTACATGTCGCCGGACTTAAAGCTGATGCAGGTCAGCCTGAAGCGCGGGCCGGACTCAATAGAGCCATCGGCGCCGCGGGAGTTGTTTGCGTTGCCCACACCCAATGACGGCTTGAGCCCCTACGAAATCGCTCCAGACGGGCAGCGGTTTCTTGTCCGCGCCTTGCCCGAGAAACAAGCTGGCCAGCCGCTCACCCTGATCGTCAACTGGCCCGCGCTGATGAAGAAGGGCGCGGCCGCGCAATGACGCGCCAAGCTTCTTGATCGTCCTCTCCACCTCTCTCTCGGGATTACAGGACGCGGATCAGAGATGAACGCGTACATGCATGGCTGTGCGGCCTGCGGCGCGCACGACGACGACCGGGCCATCCACTCATCACTCTGCCGGTGCGGTCGCTTTGTTCGCCGCCGACGTTGCGCGATCGAACATATTGGGCGCGCGCATTCCGTGGCAAAGCTTCTCAAAGACCGGGCATGGTCCCTTCCACTGAAGGTCATCCACTCCCTGGAACACGGGCGCATCGAGCCGGAGTGTCGCGAGCCTGCGAAACAGGAGAGCGTCTTCCCAGGCCGCGAACAGTGATTCCGCCAATCGACGCGCCTTGGCAATTGAGATCTGCCACTGGCGCCAATCCTTGGGAATGTCCTCAAGCCTGTGGTATCGGGACAACACCAGAGCGGTTGACTTTTCACCCCAGCCGATAATGCCTGGATATCCATCGGCGCTGTCGCCGACCAGAGCCAGGTAATCGGGAATCGAGCGCGGCTCGACGCCGAACTTGGCCACGACGCCGGCCGCATCGCGCACCGTGCGCTGCCGGCGATCGAGTTGCACCACTCGGGTTCCGGAGACACACTGGCTGAGGTCCTTGTCAGGAGTGCAGATAATGACTTGCCGGACGCGATCGTCCTGGGCTGCTTGGGCCGCGGCAGATGCCAGTGCGTCGTCGGCTTCGAAATAGACCATAGGCCACACGGTTACGCCCATCGCCTGGAGAGCATCTTCGAGCAGTGGAAACTGCGAGAGCAGCGGGGCCGGCACGCCTTCAGCAGTCTTGTATCCGGCATAGAGTTCGTTGCGAAAAGACTCGACAACGTGATCGGTGGCGACACCGATGTGAGTGGCGCCTTGTTCGATCATGGATAAGATAGACGCGAGCACTCCTCGCACCGCCCCGATTTCCTGCCCATTCAGATCCCGGCCGGAGGGTACGGCGTAGAAGTGCCGAAACAGTTCATACGTCCCATCGACCAGGTGCACGTCCATATGGCTACGGTACCGCAAGGAGCGGTGCTACACTCACGCAAATGACCGACGACTATCCAACTCGTCGCGAAGCGTTACTGGGAAGCCTGGCTGCCGGGTCTCTCGTTAGTGGCATGTCGAAGGGAAACTCCGCCACTTCCCCCCAGTATTTTCTGAGCACCGTCGAAATGGCCAAGCTGATTCATGCGAAAAAGTTATCGGCACGCGAGGCGTTAGCCGAGCACCTCAAGCAGATCGAGCGTGTCAACCCGAAAGTGAATGCCATCGTGACTCTCGTACCAGAAATGGCGGCCGAGGCAGCAGCGAAGGCCGACGAAATGCAGGCGCGCGGCGAGAAACTGGCCCCGCTCCACGGTCTGCCGGTTGCACACAAGGACCTCTTTGAGACGCGTGGTATCCGCACAACGTTTGGATCACCGCTTTTCAAAGACTACATCCCCACCGAAGACGATCTGGTTGTGGAGAGAGTCCGTCGCGCAGGCGCCATTACCATCGGGAAGACCAACACGCCGGAATTCGGCGCTGGATCACAGACCTTCAATCAGGTCTTCGGCGCGACACACAATCCCTATGACCTGGCGAAGACATGCGGCGGCTCGTCGGGTGGCGCGGCCGTAGCACTGGCTTGTGGAATGGTGCCCATTGCGACGGGTTCGGATACCGGCGGTTCTCTGCGAAATCCTGCGGCATTCTGCAACGTGGTTGGATTCCGGCCCTCGATCGGCCGGGTACCGAATCCGAAGGCGGCGCTCGCGTGGTTTACGCTGAGCACCTCGGGCTGCCTGGGGCGTTCGGTGGCGGACCTTGCATTCGTTTTGAGCACGATCGCCGGACCAGACTCGCGTGCACCGCTCTCGATAAACGAACCTGGAGAAGTATTCGCTCGTCCGCTCGGCCGGAGTTTCAAAGGTGTTCGTGTGGCCTGGTTCAAGGACCTGGGCGGAGTGCCCTTCGACCCGCACGTGCGCGAGGTAGTAGACGGGCATCGCAAGACGTTTGAAGCCTTAGGGTGCATCGTGGAGCAGGCGGAGCCGGATTTTGCTCCTGCCGAGATCGCCTTTCGTACATTGCGCGCATGGAATACCGCAAATACGCATGGTATGGGGTTGCACGACCATCCGGACGCTTACAAGGACACGTTAAAGCGCGAGATCGAGGAAGGTTTACGACTAACAGGCACGGACATCGCTCACGCCGAAACCGCCCACGCGCAGGTTTGGCGGAGTTTCCAGGCATTCCTCGAAAAATACGAATATTTCGTGCTGCCGACTACGCAGTTGCCGCCGTTCGACATCAACCTCCCGTACCCGACGGAGATCGCGGGTGTGAAATTCGACAGCTATATCGATTGGATGAAGTCCTGCTGGTATATTTCCACGACAGGCAACCCGGCGGTATCGGTGCCGGGCGGCTTCACGCCGGATGCACTGCCGGTTGGATTACAGATCGTCGGCCGCGACAAGGAAGACTTTAGCGTCCTGCAAGTCGCGCACGCATTCGAAGAAGCCACCGGGTTCAGCAAGAAACGGCCAGCTATTGCCTAGCGGAAGCCGCATGAGTGTAGCCCTGTCACCATCCACTTTGACAGCAGGAACAGGCCGCTACGGTCGAATTTCGTAATCCGGCCAACAGTTCTCGCCCTGGAAACCGGTATCCTCACCCGGCCATGATTGCCCGGACCAGCGATCTCCGAAAATGACGATCCCCGGTCCGGTGTTGCCTGGTGTGGCATTGAACTTCGGATCCAGAATACGGGCGATCTGGTCGCGTGCCCCTTCGAGATGCGCACGCGTGGCGCGGTCGGTCGTACGAGGTAGTGCGGCCGCGATCGATGCATTCAGGGCGCGCAGTTCACTACGATAGAAAGGCTTTTCATCCCCGCTGGACGCGAAGAGCGCCAACGGAAAGTCTGGCGGTAACCCGGCGGGCAGCGTAACCGGGAGGCCGTTCAGCTTGGTGTTCACGAGTTCGAGATAATTCCGCTGCAATTGCCGCCTGTAAGCATCGACCGGTGCAGGCGAATTCTCCACTTCGTGCCAGACAGCGTGCCGCACCGCCGCCAGGAAATCAGCCGGAGGATAGGCCGTTGTACCATCCAGCGCATCCTGTTCGATCAACCGCGCGAAGCGGGCACTGCTCAGCAGGTTATTCAGCACGAAACGCTGCGCGTTACCCACGCGGCTGATGGCGCCGAGGGGTTCGATGCGTCGCAGGATCTCCTTGTCGATGGCCCATTTGGGCGTAGCGAAAGCGTTCTGGTCGAGGAAGGCCACCGCGGCCGCCTGCCGCGCCTTCGGTACCGGCTGGAAAATGACGCCCTCCTGTCCGATGTTCTTCTGTTGCGAATAGAACCCCCCAACCAACGCAGCCACGTGATTCATCTCGAGGGTCCACTGTCCGAGCATGCGGCCATACAATTCCGAGAGGTCTTCATAAGGGTCGCCCTTCTGAGTGGTGGTCGCGGTGAGCATCATCTTGGCGACTCGCTGCAGGTTCTTGAGTCCCAGCGCGGTCGATTTCAGGGCATCGGCGTCACCCACGGCTTCGGTCAACTCACCCGGATCGGATCCGGCGGAATTGCGCGTCGAGAATCGGAACCAGGGGGTCTTATCCTGTTCGCGCGACCATTCGTCGAGCGTAGACTTTTCGTCATCGGGCGTTTTGACGCCGGCAATCGGCTGATAGCCCCAATGCGTCGCCCACACGTCGTAAGGTCCGACGCTGGGTACCAAGTCGGCCACATCGATCCCATCCTCCGGCTGCACGACGTAATTGAAGCGCGAGTAATCCATGATGGAGGGCGTATGTCCCATCTTCCGCAGCCACTCCTTGTCGCGAATCTTGTCCTGTGGATACATGGAGCTGGCTTTCATATTGTGCTGGAACCCCAGCGTGTGGCCGACTTCGTGGGCGCACACAAACTCGACCAGCCGGCCCATGAGATCGTCGGGGAGTGGAAGCTTCTGCGCGCGCGGGTCGAGCGGGCCGACTTGCAGGAAATACCAGTCCCGCTGGAGGTTCATCACGTTGTGATAAAACTGAATGTCCGCATTCAGGATTTCGCCCGTGCGCGGGTCTGATACGTGCGGCCCCATCGCGTTTTCGATGGTCGAAGGCAGCCAGCGAATCACGGAATAGCGCACATCCTCGGGGCTGAAATTCGGATCCTGCTCCGGCGTAGGCGCGGGTTTGGCGATGATGGCATTCTTAAACCCAGCGGCTTCAAAAGCCTTCTGCCAGCTCTCGACGCCGCGGATCATCCACGGGACCCATTTCGTCGGGGTCGCCGCATCGATGTAGTAAACGATCGGTTTGACCGGTTCGGAAAGCGCGGCACCGGGATCTTTTTTCTCGAGGCGCCAGCGTGTGATGTACATCCGCTTGGGTGCGCGCTGTTCGTCGCGTCCGTAGTCCATCTGCCGCACGGTGAAATAGCCGACCCGTTCGTCAAAAAGGCGTGGCGTCATGGGATGCTCGGGTAGTTTCACCATGCTGTGATGCAGCACGACGGTCGCGCTGCCAGGCCGCATGCCGCCTTGCATGAGCGGATTCTCGACGCGCGCGCTGGAGAGGGGCATAGGCATCCGCGTGTAGGTGTGGGTGGACTCCACTTCGATGTTCTCGGGATAAGGCGAAATGCGCTCGATATAGGAGCGGCTGGCGTCCAAGCTCGTCGCATTCAAACGCTGGCGCGCGCTCAGTTCGAAAACATCGCTGGTGAACAGGCGCGTGACGTCGATAATGATCGACGGCTCCTTTCCGGTTTCCTTATATTCGCGGCCTTCGGTTTTGGACGCGTTAGCGGCAGCTCCTTTGTCAGAGGGCTTCGATTTAGTGTCCTTGACGGAAGTATCCTTGGGCGCAGCTTCCTTTGTCGCTTGCTCCGCCGGCTTCTCGCCAGACTCAGCTTCCTTGGTTATCTGCCCCTCTTTGGTCTCTTCTTTCTGTGCCTCCTTTTCTTTCTTATCCTTGTCCTTAGCTTGGCCGGGCTCTTTACCGAAAGCGGCAATCGGGAAACTCATGATGATGGCATCGTTGTTTGCAGCCTTCACAGCCAGCGAAATGGGCGTGTTGGGATCCGCCACCACTTCGTAATTCACTTCGCGCAGATTGATCTTGTCGGCAGTGCGCTCCCACCGGACCACTCGCTCGGAAACGAACTGGCCGCCATATCCAACGCCCAGGGTAGTGCTGGCAATTTCCGTGACAAAAAGGAATTCGCGATTGAGTTCCGTCTTTGGGATCTCGTAATAATACTTTTCCTTGACTTGGTGCACGGTGAAGATGCCGGCCTTCGACTTGGCATCCTGTGTGATAATTTTGTCGTAAGCTTGTGGCTGCTGCGGTGATATGCCGGCACTTGCCCGTCCCGAGCCACCGACCTCTATGCCGGCGGGGGCTGGTTCCTGGGCTGTCAGCAGAGAAAACGAAATCAGAGAAATGAGAAAGCTCCGGGTGGCAATGTACATCCCGCGCTCCTATCCAGGGTGATTTGCCCAATAGTACCGCAAAATCTAGACCTCAATAAGCGATCGAGCTGTCGCCGAATGATCATTTCTGAGGCTGGGAGCAGCTCGCGGTGGACCTCCCTCGGGAGATTTCGTGTGTCTTATCCGTTCTCTCAAACAAGCTTCTCGAGTTCGTCCAAGCCTCTGCGCCCTTGAAAACACCACTCCCCCTGCCATATCCTTTTAGCGGAGCTCGCGTGGATCCCGAAACGTTCGCCTTCGCCGCTATGGACTCCTTGGAGCCGGATGCCGAGAGGGCTGCACTCGACCTGCTCGCTTCGCTCAAACACGTGGCCCGCCATTTTCCCGGCGAGCGCACCACCATCCGTGTGAGCGGCGTTGAGATCGGCGCCGATCACTTCGTCGTGATTGCCGGCCCCTGCGCCGTCGAGTCGGAGCGGCAGGTCATGCAGACCGCCGAAGCCGTTGCCCGCGCGGGTGCATGCATTCTCCGCGGAGGCGGCTTCAAGCCGCGCACTTCTCCCTATGTCTTTCAGGGTCTCGGGCTCGAAGGCCTCAAGCTGCTGCGCAAGGCGGGCGACGCCTTCGGCCTGCCGGTGGTTTCTGAAGCCATGAGCGACACCCAGGTCGAGATGGTGGCCGAGTATGCCGACCTCATCCAGGTCGGAACCCGCAGCATGCAAAACGCGTCCCTGCTCGAGGCGCTGTGCCGCTGTCCCCGCCCGGTGCTGCTCAAGCGGGGTATGGTGGCTTCGGTCGAGGAGCTGCTCGAAGCCGCCGACTATCTGCTCGCCAACGGCAATCCCAACGTCATTCTGTGCGAGCGCGGCATCCGCACCTTCGGCAAGCTCACGCGCAACACCTGCGATATTGTCGCCGTGCCGCTGCTGCACCAGTTGACGCATCTTCCGGTGATCGTCGATCCCAGCCACTCCACCGGCCGCCGCAGCCTGGTGCCGCCGCTGGCGCGCGCCGCCGTGGCCATTGGCGCCGACGGCCTGCTGGTCGAAGTGCATCCTTCGCCCGAGACCGCGCTGAGCGATGGCAAGCAGTCAATGACCATTCCCGGTTTCGCTTGCATGATGCGCCGCCTCGAGCCCTACCTCCGCCTGTGGGCGGAGGAGCTGGCGGATGCGGAGGTCCCGGCCGCCCCGCGATGAAGCCGCTGGTTACCCTGTGTGCGCTGGCCGCGGCCGGCTGGGCCG
>JASHOO010000370.1 GCA_030041035.1 Bryobacteraceae bacterium
TGACCTGCTCAGCAACACCATCGCTCGTGCGCAATTGCGCAACGAGCTGGCCGACGTGCTGGATATCGAGCGGCTTCTCGCCAAGGTGACCATCGGGTCGGCCGGCCCGCGTGAGCTGCTGGCGCTCGGCAAATCGCTGGAAAAGATCCCTGCACTAAAGAAGACCATAAACGAGCGCCGCGCGGCGAAGCTCTGCCAATTGCAACAGCAGCTCGATGAGTTGCCCGAGGTGCGTGACCGCATCCTCAACGCTATCGCCGACGCTCCGCCCCTCAACATCGCCGATGGCGGCACGATTCGCCCGGGCTACCATGCCGATCTCGACGAACTCCGCGATCTGCGCCAGAATGGCCGTCAATACATCGCACAAATTGAATCCCGCGAGCGTACCCGCACCGGCATCCAGTCTTTGAAAGTCCGGTTCAACAACATTTTTGGCTACTACATCGAGATCTCGAAACCGAACCTCCCCTTGGCGCCTGCTGATTATGAGCGCAAGCAGACGCTCGTCAATGCCGAGCGGTTCACCACGCCGGAACTCAAGGATTACGAGCGCAAGGTCCTGGATGCCGAGGAGAAGATCCTGGCATTGGAGAAGGAATTGTTCACCGAAGTCCGCCGGTTCGCCGCCGATCATGCGCAGCGCATTCGCGCCACGGCGGCCGCCATCGCGGAGCTGGATGTCACGGCGGCTTTGGCGGAAGTCGCCGCCGCGAATCGTTACGTACGGCCCACATTTTCCAGTGACGGCTCCATGCGCATCGCTGCCGGTCGCCACGCCGTGATCGAAAAACTCGCCGACGAAACCGGTGGCGAATCCGGCCGCTTCATTCCCAACGACCTCTACCTCAACTCGGATACCGATCTGATTGCCATCATCACCGGCCCGAACATGGGCGGCAAATCAACCTATCTCCGCCAGGCCGCGCTGATTGCCATTCTGGCGCAGATGGGCTCCTATGTCCCCGCCGGCTCCGCGGTTCTTCCGTTAATCGATCGCATCTTCACGCGTATCGGCGCTTCCGATAACCTCGCCCGCGGCCGATCCACCTTCATGGTCGAAATGACCGAGACCGCCGTGATCCTCAATACAGCTACGTCGCGCAGCCTGATCGTGCTCGACGAAATCGGCCGCGGCACTGCGACCTACGATGGCCTCGCGCTCGCCTGGGCCGTGATCGAGTATATCCACCAGCGCACTCGGGCCAAAACTCTGTTCGCCACCCACTACCACGAGCTGACCGATCTGGCCGAGCAGCTCGACGGCGTGCGCAACCTACGCGTGTCCGTAAAGGAGGCCGGCGACCGCATCATCTTTCTGCGCAAAGTCGAGCCCGGCAAGGCCGACCGCAGCTACGGCATCGAAGTCGCGCGCCTGGCGGGCTTGCCCGTCGCCGTGATCGAGCGCGCGCTCGAGGTGCTGAAGTTCCACGAGCGCACCGAACACGAAGTCACCGAAGAACTCGCCCCGCGTCCCCAGCAGCCCGTGCAAATCCGCCTGTTTGAGCCGGTGGGCCACGGCATCGCCGAGCGCATCCGGAATCTGAAAATCGACGAGCTCCGGCCCATCGAAGCCTTACAGTTACTACATGAGTTGCAACAGGAGTTGAAGCGCTCGTGCGAGTAGCCGGGATCATGAGCGGTACGTCGCTTGACGGCATCGATGTGGCCATCGTGGATATCCAGGGTCGCCGCATCCAACCGGTCGCATTCCACAGCACGCCTTATGAAGAGCGTGTGCGCCAGGCGATCTTGGGTGTCTCGAATACAACCGCCACAACCGCCGAAATCGCACGGCTGCATTTCTTGCTCGGGCAGCTTTACGCCGGCGCGGTTCAGCAAGCCTGCCGCCGCAGCCGCATTCCGCTGAACTCCATCCGACTCGTCGGCTGCCACGGCCAAACCATCTATCATCAGGGCGAGAAAGCGCCGTTCCTTGGCCGGTCAGTAGCCGCCACGCTCCAGATCGGCGAAGCCGGTGTCCTCGCTGAGCAACTCGGTGTCCCTGTAGTCTCCGACTTTCGTACACGCGACATGGCCGCCGGCGGCAGAGGCGCGCCGCTCGTCCCCTACGTCGACTATCTGTTATTCCGTCATCCCCGCAAAGGCCGCGTCGCCCTCAATATCGGCGGCATCGCCAACATCACGGCCATTCCTCCAAATGCGCAGCCCGCAAAAGTGATCGCCTTCGATACCGGTCCCGGCAACATGGTGATCGACGCTTTGGCCACCGAGTTCACTCGAGGCCGCCAGCACTTCGATCGCAACGGCCGCATCGCCCGCCAAGGCCGGCTCGATCGCCGTCTCCTCAACCGCTTGCTCGCCCATCCCTATTACCGCCAGCCGCCGCCGAAAACCGCCGGCCGCGAACAGTACGGCGTGGAATTCATCGCCCGGCTGAGGAAACTCCTTCCCCTCCAGGACCTCATCACCACTGCCACCGCATTGACCACCGCGGCCATCGCACTCGGCATCGACCGATTCATCAAGCCGCGCATGCGCGTCGATGAGATTATCGCCTCCGGCGGCGGTGTCCATAATCGAACGCTCATGGCCTACTTGCAGGCATTTTTGCCCAACATTCGCATCACGCGCTCTGACGAGTTCGGCATCGATCCCGACGCCAAAGAAGCCGTGGCCTTCGCTGTGCTAGCATACGAGACCAATCGGCGCCGCGCTTCGAACCTGCCGTCGGCCACCGGCGCCGCACACGCTGTCGTCTTAGGAAAGATCACCTGCTGATGGGACAAGAGGTTGTCTGCAACGTTCGTGCCGGCCGGACGCTCACCGAAGGCAAAGCGCTGCTCGAGTCAACTGAGCTGATCTTTCGAAGCGCTGATCTGCGTCTGAAGATTCCGTTTCGTCAGATGAGTTCGCTCGAGGCGTCCGACGGCTGGCTGCGCGTCGAGTTTCTCCATGGCCGGGCGGAATTCCAGCTCGGATCTCATGCCGAAAGGTGGGCCGACAAGATCAAGAATCCGAAAACCCTGCTGGACAAGCTCGGAGTGAAAGCAGGCATGCGCGCCAGTGTGCTGAACCTTCACGACGATACCTTTCTCCACGACCTCAAGAGCCGGACGAGCACCGTCACGGTTGGCAAAACCGGGAAAGATTCGGATCTGATCTTCTTCGGCGCAGAACGAAACGAAGCCCTCGATAAAGTCCGCGAACTTCGCCGCTCCCTGAAACCCAACGGCGCCATCTGGATCGTTTATCCGAAAGGCCGGAACGACATCACCGAAGCCAACGTCTTCGCCGCCGGCAAACGCGCCGGCCTGGTGGACGTTAAAGTCGCCAGCTTTTCCGCGACACACACCGCCCTAAAGTTCGTGATCCCCGTGAAGAACCGGTAGCGCAGGGGCACGCCGCCTTTGCGGGCACCTGCGGCTCTTGTTACGCCGTCGTATTCACGCTTCCGACTCTCCGCCCCTCAAACGCCCGAATCGCCCCTTCCTGCTTCAGGATGTACCCCATCTCATCCACCCCATCCAGCAGGCATTGCTTCGAAAACGCGTCCACCGAAAACTCCACCGCCCGCCCATCCGGCAGCGTCAGCGTCTGCGCCGCCAGATTCACCGCGACCCGCGCATCCGCGTCTTTCTCCACCGCCCGGAACAGCGCCTGATGCACATCCGCCGGCACGACGATCGGCAAAAGCGAATTCTTCAGCGCATTATTCCGGAAAATATCCGCGAACGAAGTGCTGATTACCGCGCGAAACCCGAATTGTGTCAGCGCCCACGGCGCATGTTCGCGCGAGCTGCCGCAGCCGAAATTGTCACCCGCCAGCAGAATCTCCGCCCCCTGGGTCCGCGGTTGATTCAGAATGAACTCCTGCTTCGGCCGCCCCTGCTCGTCGTAGCGCCAGTCATAGAAAAGCTGCTGGTCGAGACCTTGCTTCGACGTCGTTTTCAGAAATCGCGCGGGAATAATCTGGTCCGTATCGATGTTGTTGATCGCCAGCGGCACCACGCGGCTCGTGAAATTCGTAAATGGCTTCATAGCAGCGTCCTCACGTCCGTCACCACTCCCGTCACCGCCGTCGCGGCCGCCGTCAGTGGACTCGCCAAAAACGTCCGCCCGCCCTTGCCCTGCCGGCCTTCGAAATTCCGGTTCGAGGTCGATACGCTGTACTCACCCGGCTGCAATTGATCGCCGTTCATCGCGATGCACATCGAGCAGCCCGGCTCGCGCCACTCGCATCCCGCCGCCCGAAAGACTTCCGGCAGCCCCTCCGCCTCGGCCTGCCGCTTCACTTCCTGCGACCCCGGCACCACCATCACCCGCACCTTCGGACTTACCTTGCGCCCTTTCAATAGCGCGGCAGCCGTGCGCAAATCCGAAATCCGCGAGTTCGTGCAGCTTCCGATGAACACCACGTTCACCGGACGGCCCAGCAGCGGCTTGCCCCCTTCGAGTCCCATATAGCGCAGCGCCTTCTCCACCGATTCGCGCTCTAGCGGGTCCACAATGCGCGCCGGATCCGGCACCGGCGCGGTAATCGGAATGCCCATCCCCGGATTGGTTCCGTACGTGATCATCGGCTCCAGGCGATTCGCGTCGATCACAACCTGCTTGTCATAAACCGAGCCCTCATCACTCCCCAGCTTCCGCCACCTGGCAACCGCCGCGTCCCATTCCGTTCCCTTCGGCGCATAAGGCCGCCCGCAAATGTACTGAAACGTCGTCTCATCCGGAGCCACCAGCCCCGCGCGCGCCCCGCCTTCAATCGACATGTTGCAAACCGTCATCCGCTGTTCCATCGAAAGGCCGTGAATTGCGCTCCCGCAATATTCCAGCACGCATCCGGTCCCGCCGCCCACGCCGATCCGCGCAATCAATCCCAAAATAATGTCCTTCGCCGACACGCCGTTCTTCAGCGCCCCATCCACCTGCACCTGATACGTTTTCGATGGCCGCTGCAACAGGCACTGCGACGCCAGCACGTGCTCCACTTCGCTCGTGCCGATCCCGAACGCCAGGGCCCCGAACGCCCCGTGCGTCGCCGTGTGGCTGTCCCCGCACACCACCGTCATGCCCGGTTGCGTCAGCCCCAGCTCCGGCCCGATCACATGCACAATGCCCTGCTTGTCGCTATGAATGCCGAAGCAGGGAATCCCGAAATCCCGGCAGTTCTTCTCCAGTTGCGCGAGCTGATTGGCTGCAATCGTATCCACGATCGGCAGCGAGCGGTCCGTCGTCGGAATGCTGTGATCTGTCGTCGCGATCGTCAGGTCCGGCCGCCGCACTTTCAACCCTCGCTCCCGCAAACCCTGAAAAGCCTGCGGCGAGGTCACTTCGTGCACCAGGTGCAGATCGATAAACAGCAGCGTCGGCGCGCCCGCCTGCTCATGCACCACGTGTGCGTCCCAGATTTTCTCAACAATGGTTCTTGGTTTGCTCATGATTTAACCAATCGCGGCGCAGACCGCTTCGCCCACCTGCTCGGTAGTCGCCGGGGTTCCGGTCGGTTTTAGATCTGCCGTGACCCTTCCCGATTCGAGCACCGCTTCCACCGCCCCATTCACCGCCGCCGCCTCCTTTTTCAGTCCGAAGCTGTATTCCAGCATAGCGGCGACCGACCCAATCGCTCCCAGCGGATTCGCCTTGTTCTGCCCTGCAATATCCGGCGCCGACCCGTGCACGGGTTCGTACAACCCCACCCACGCCCCCGACGCCTTCCGCTCTCCGATCGATGCCGATGGCAGCATCCCGATCGATCCCGCCAGCACCGCGCCCTCATCACTCAGAATATCGCCGAACATATTCTCCGTCAGCACTACGTCAAACCGCGTCGGGTTCAGAACCAGCTGCATGGCGCAGTTGTCCACCAGAATGTGATCGAGCGCCACGTCGGGGAACTCGCGCCCGATTTCCGTCACCACTCGCCGCCACAATTGCGAATTCTCCAGGACATTGGATTTATCTACCGACGTGACCTTCTTGCGCCGCCCGCCCGCCAGATGAAAGGCCATGCGGCCCACCCGCTCGATCTCCGCGCGCGTGTACACCATCGTGTTGACCGCGCGCGTTTCTCCGCCACTCTCCGTGATCCCCCGCGGTGTCCCGTAGTAAATGCCGCCGGTCAGCTCGCGCACGATGATCATATCCGTCCCGGCCACCCGCTCATTTTTGAGCGGCGAGGAATCGAGCAGCGCCCCGTACGCCCGCACTGGCCGCAGATTGGCGTAAACTCCCAGCACCTTGCGAATTCCCAGCAGCCCCTTCTCCGGACGCTTCTCCGGCGGTGCGTTGTCGAACTCCGCGAGGCCCACCGCCCCCATCAGCGTGGCATCTGCATCACCCGCGAGCCTCACCGTCTCTTCCGGCAGCGGGTTGCCCGTCTTGTGAATCGCAATCCCGCCCAGCAGCCCCTCGGTGATCTTCAGGTTGTGATTCCACTTCCGCGCCGCGTGCCGCAATACACGCACCGCCTCACGTGTGACTTCCGTACCAATCCCGTCTCCGGGCAGAACCAGAATATTGAGATTCATGCTGAAGTGTACGGGCCGGGCATGCCCGGCCCTTCGGCGCGCTAATCGCCGACTGCGTGCTTGGCTTCTCTTTCCCCGATCAGCGCGATGATCTCTTCGTCCATCACGCCCTTCTTTCGATCGGCCAGCGCAGTGAAGCGGTGATAAAGCGAATCCAGTGCGCTCTTCGTGAGCGAAAATCCGAGATCCTCGCAGCGCTTGTGCAACGCATGCCGCCCGCTGTGCTTGCCCAGCACCAGCTTCCCCTCGGGTACGCCCACGCTCTTGGGGTCGATGATTTCGTATGTGCTTTTCTCTTTCAGGTAGCCGTCTTGGTGGATGCCGGCCTCATGCGCAAACGCGTTGCGCCCCACAATCGCCTTGTTCGGCTGCGGTCCGAACGTGATCATCGAGCTCAGAAGTTCGCTGGCCGAGTACAGATGCTCGGTGTTGATCCCGGTCGAGTAGGGATACAGGTCATTCCGCGTCTTCATGACCATCACCACTTCTTCGAGCGAACAATTCCCCGCGCGCTCCCCGATGCCGTTGATGGTGCATTCAATCTGCCTCGCGCCCGCTTCCACCGCTGCCAGCGAATTCGGCACCGCCAGCCCCAGGTCATCGTGACAATGCACGCTGACAATCGCGGAATCGCCCAGCGCCTTCACCACGCGCCCGATGATCTCCGCATATTCCCGCGGCGCCGAATACCCCACCGTATCCGGAATGTTCACCGTCCGCGCACCCGCCGCCACCACGGCCTTGGAAATTTCCTCCAGAAACCCGGCATCGGTCCGGGCTCCGTCTTCGGCCGAGAACTCCACATCATCCACGTGCTCGCGCGCCAGTTCCACCGCCGCCGTGGCTTCATCCAGCACCTGCTGCCGCGATTTCTTGAGCTTGTGCTTCAGATGAATATCGCTCGTTGCGATGAAGGTGTGAATGCGCGGCCGACGCGCGTGCTTCAGCGATTGCGCCGCCCGCTCCACGTCCAGCGTGCACGCGCGGCCCAGAGCTGCCACCGTCACCCACGGAAACTCGCGGCTGATTGCGTCCACCGCTTCAAAGTCCCCGTCCGAGGCAATAGGGAAACCCGCTTCGAGAATGTCGACACCCAGATCCACCAGCTTGTGGGCCATCCGGGTTTTCTCGGGAACCGTCATGCTGCAGCCGGGCGATTGCTCGCCGTCGCGCAGCGTGGTGTCAAAAATGTATACGCGGTTGCTCATGGTTTGGGTAGCCGCCTTTAAATCCAGCGGCCGGACCGTGAGTTGGTTGCTCACCGGTCCGGCCCGGAATTCTCGCCGGCCGTGCCGCGGTGCGGCCTCAACCGGTATGTCCCAATTATCCGGGCGCTATGTTGATTTGGCAAATTTATAATGCTCATAGTATGAATAAGATCCTGTTATAGCACCGCCACCCTGTTACGTCCCTTGGAGCTGAGGAGTACCGGAGCCGGCTTTCAGCAGTCGCTATTTCCATCTCGAGTGAGTACGAGGATGAAGGCCAAAATCACTATTTCGATGCCTTCAAGAATGATTAAAGCCAGGTATCCCGAGGCTCGTCGCTCTGCCCAAGAGAACCTTCATAGTTGCGCCGCCGCTGTCACGCCGGCCTTGTCCGCCTCCACCTCATCACGCCGTTTCCAGAAATACACAGCCATCAGGATCGCCACCACCCCCAGCGCCGCCCCAAATTCACCCGCCACATACGGCGTCTTACCCTTGTACACCGTCAGCGGATCAAAGAATCGCTGAATGAATGTGTTGTGCGCGGCATGCAGCACCACACAGGGCCACAGACTGCCGGATTTGAGACGCATCCACGTCCAAACAAAATTGATCACCGGCACCAGCAGCGTGAATAACGGCAGATAATACCAAACCGGCGTTTCCGGATGGTAATCGCCAAGCAGCAGAAGCGGGTAGTGCCAGAACGCCCAAATGAGGCCGGAAATCATCGCGGTCGCCGCAAAGCCGTGGCGTTTGGCAAGCTCCGGCACCAGAAATCCCCGCCAGCCGATTTCCTCTCCGAGAACGGTCGCAAGATCCTGAATGACGCTGA
>JASHOO010000371.1 GCA_030041035.1 Bryobacteraceae bacterium
GCGCCCCTGGCGATCCATTGTGCTGCCGTCCGGATCTCCCGTCTGAAACACTTTCTCCTTGCGGCCATCCGGAAAAACGCGGAAGATCCAGTTTTGCTCTTCGTCGCTGACGTAGAGAAACCCATGCGGGTCCCAAACCGGGCCTTCGGTAAATCCAAAATCGCCGGCGACTTTTTCCAGTTCTGCCTCGCGATCCACGAGCTTCCAGAAAGCGTCCGATTCCGCCTTCAATTCGAACTGGCGTAGTTGCCGCTGCCCGGCCTGCGGCGCCCCGATCTCATACGCCACGAAAGCAAATTTCTTCGAATCCGGCGACCATGAGTTCACATTGATCGTTCCCTGCCCTCCGAAAAGATCCATCACCTTCTCAATCGGCCCCGGTTTCAGCTTCTTGCCCGGCAGCGGCATCATGCGGAACTGGATGTTGGTGCGCTCGTCGTGCCCCTTGGTGCCGTGCGGAAATGAGAGGAAGACCAACCATTTACCGTCCGGCGATGGGTGCGGAAACCAGTCCTCCAGTTCGTCGCTGGTCACGCGCTCGGCTCTCTTGTCATCGGGTCCGGCTCCTGCGGCCGGCATGCGCCAGATGTCCCAACTTCCGGAGCGGTCTGAGTTGAAATAGATCCACTTGCCGTCAGGCGAGTAGTCTGGTCCGTCATCGTAACTCTTCTTCGAGGTCAGCCGCTGCTCGTCGCCGCCCGTCACAGCCACGCGAAACAGATTGAAATTGCCGTCGCGTTCCCCGACAAACGCCAGCCACTTGCCATCCGGCGACCAGCCGTGAAAGTAACTCGGCGCCTTCGGCGTCATCAGCCGTGGTGGTTTGCCGTCGAGCGCGCTGAGGTACACCTGCGATTCTTCTGAAGACGCCGAGCTGCACGAAATGGCCAGCAGCTTCGTATCCGGCGAGAAGTTGTGATCGTTGTTGCAACGGTAGCCCGCACCAATATCGATCTTTTCCGGTTCCCCGCCCTCTACCGGGATCCGGTAAAGGTCCCCGCCGGAATTGGCGATGAGATACTTGCCGTCTTTCGACCAGTTCGGCGCCTCGAACAGCTTATCCGCCGTGTAGACCACCCGCGTCGATTTGTCAGCCAGATCGTAAATCGAAATCTTGCTGCGAATCTGCTGCCGCGGCTGCGGCGCCTGCACGCTGACATTCGAAAACACCGCCGTCTCGAGAACCTGCGCATCATGCGAACACACGCCGATTCCGACATACACCGGGTCCTCAAGCGCGACCGTCACCGGCCCCGATGCCGTCAGCCTTTCACCCGGTTTGCCCACACGCATGGTGAACTGGTTGCCGCGCCGCTCAATGCGAATCCGCACCGGCCCGTTGATGGTTGAGCGGACTTCATCCGTGTCCGCTCCCGCCGCCGTCCGGTACTGCAGTGACGTGAGCCCGTCGCCGTGCAGCGCGACGTCGGCGTAAGGCGAGTTCGCCTCCAGACTCTGCCGGATCATGAGCAGCGCCTTCCGATGATTCTCCTTCCCTGTGCCCACGAAATGAACGTCCGCCGTAATGTTCACATCGCCCGATATCTTCTTCCACGCGAACTGAAACGCATCGACTTTCTCCCACAGGTTGGCGCCGCTGCCCGTCACACGGTATTCGCCGCTCGCCGAGTCATATTCGATTGAACCCGCCTTCGGGTTCTCGCCCACGTCGCCATGCGCTTCGAAGATGCCCACCGGACCGCCTGTCTGCGCCGCCGCAGTGAAGCAAAAAGAAACCACTACCACCCACTTACAAACGTTTCGACCCGTCATGTGTCACCCGCAACAGGGAACTATATCGTAATTTCCGTTTCCTCGGCGTCTCTGCCTCTCTGCGTTGAAGCTTTCCTGATAACCTGTACCTGACCATGAAAATTTCCAGCCTGATCGTCGCGGCCGCCCTCTTCGCCCTGACATCTCACGCCGCAGAGAACACTCTCACCCCCGAGGAACGCCAGGCCGGCTGGGTTCTCCTTTTCGACGGCCAAACCATGCATAACTGGGACGATCCGCGCCTGAAAACTCCGCCCGGCGACGCCTGGACTATCGAGGACGAATGTCTCAAGGCCAACGCGCATCCGCGCATTACCGAAGATCTCTTCAGCAAGGACTTATACACCGATTTCGAACTCGAGTTCGATTGGAAAATCTCGCCCGCCGGCAATAGCGGTCTCAAGTACCGTATTCAGGACCACCGCTTTATCCCTCCTAAAGAACCCGGCACCGGCCGGGAAAGATTTGAACAGAGCGTGGAACGCTCCTTCTTGCATCCTGTCACCCAGCGCCCCAGCCACGGTCAGGATTATGTGATCGGCTTCGAGTACCAGATCATCGACAACCAGCGCAACGAGGACGCCCACGCCGGCCCGAAGCACGCCGCCGGCGCTCTCTATGACATGGTCGCGCCTTCCTCGAACGCTACCAGGCCCGTCGGCGAGTTCAACCACTCCCGCATCGTGCTGCGCGGCAATCACATCGAGCACTGGATGAACCGCGTCGAGGTGGTCGATTCGTCCCTCGATTCACCCGAAGCTCTACAAGGCATTCAATCCCGCTGGGGAATCGCGCCGCACGTCTACCAGCTCCTCGCCACCCAGCCCCAGAAAAGCTGCCCGATCTCGCTCCAGAACCACGACGACGCCGCCTGGTTCCGCAATATCAAAATTCGCCGCCTGGACCACTGAGCGGCTCCTGACACTCGAATCCGGTACCGTTACCGTGCACCCCACGTGCGTGTTCCCCCCAAATCTGGTGTATACTATCCCCAATCAGGAGGTGGAGTTCATGCAGGGGTTTTCTAAGGTTGTAGGTTTATGTCTGTTCGCGGCGGCTGCCGTTATCGTTAACGCCCAGGTGGACACCGCCACCATAGTGGGCACGGTTCAGGATTCGAGCGGAGCCGTAGTGCCTGGCGTAACCGTAACCGCTACGGAGGTCAACACCAGCATTAAAACTTCGACGCATGCCGACGCGTCTGGCAACTACGTCATCACGCCTTTGAAGATCGGCAATTACTCGGTCAGCGTCGAGGCCCAGGGGTTCAAGCGGGAGACGCGCGGCGGCATCGTGCTCCAGGTGCAGGATCGCGTCCGTGTCGACTTCACCTTACAGATCGGCTCGCTTGCCGAGGTCGTGAATATCCAATCTGAAGTCCCGGTGGTGGAGACCGAGACTTCCTCGCTCGGCGATGTCGTCGCCGCCCAACAAATCACCGACCTTCCCTTAAACGGCCGCGATTATACGCAGTTGGCCAGCCTCACCACCGGCGTCGTCAAAATCACCGAGAGCAGTGGGAACATTAACGGCGCCACCAGCCAGAGCAACGGCAACGCCGGCGGAGCCTTCTCCGTCAACGGCACCCGCGGCAACTTGAACAACTTCATGCTCGATGGTGTCGATAACAACTCCAACGATAACGCCGGCAACGTGCTCCAGACCAACGTCGACGC
>JASHOO010000037.1 GCA_030041035.1 Bryobacteraceae bacterium
GAGCGGGATCAATTGGTACTGGTCCGCGCCTCTGTGGTTCCGCGGCGCGCGCCTGCCCCGTTTTGGCGTCGATCTCACCTTTACTTTTGCTGCGGGCGCCTGGTTCCTGATCACCGTCGGCATGGCGTATGTCTGCATTTGGGACCAGCGCTACCGGTGCCGTGTGTGCCTGCGCCGTCTGCGTATGCCCATCGAGACCGGATCCTGGGGCCGCATGCTGCTGCTGGGACGGCCGCGCATCGAGTACATTTGCCCCTACGGTCACGGCACCCTGAAAGAGGATGAGCTGCGCATCTCGGGTCTCGATAATCCGGAATGGACCGAGAGCCGCGACATGTGGGAAGAGCTCTGCGCCGCCTCGACGAAGGATTCTGAGCCGCGGCCGTGAACGCCGCCGCGGATGACGGCAACACCACTTCCAAGACACCGGTCTGGCGGCTCCTCGCAGGCGCAGCAGTCCTCGGCGCGCTCGTTTGGATGGGCATCCTGCTGATTCCCGTTTACCTGCACAATTTCGAGCTGGACAGAATCCTCCGTGCCTCCAGCATCAGCTCTGAAAACGCGGCCCGCCAGTTCGTTCTCGACCGCGGGCGGTCGCTCGGCCTCAATATCTCTCCCAGCCGGTTGCAGCTTCGCCGCCTGCCCGGAACGTCCACCATGGAAGTTCGCTATAGCGTCAGAGTTACTTTGCCTGTGTACACCGTCGACTTACATTTCGCGTCTAGTATTCCAGATGTCCGATAGCGGCGGTGCCCGGCCGGGCGCATTGCTACAATGAGAAAGACCGATGGCCCGTAAGAAGAGCGAAGTGAAGGTCCGGGTCCCTAGAAACGCCAGGATGACCCGCTTCATCATGAGGCCTGTCGGCAAAATCCTGCTGGCCGGAAGCCTTCTCCTGGTCACTGCCGGTGTGCTGAGCTTCACCTACTTTTACGTCCAGTACTCGCACCTGATCGACGAGAAGCTGCGCGCCGGACCCTTTGCCAACACCTCGAAAATCTACGCCGCTCCCGAGGTAATCGGCGTGGGCGACGCCATCTCTCCCGAAGAGATCGTGCTCGATCTCCGCCGCGCCGGCTACAGCGATTCCCGCGGTAACCCCATGGGCTGGTTTAATATACGGCCCGACGCCATCGAAATCTTCCCCGGGCACGACTCCTACTTCCGCGAGGAGGCCGGCGTCATCAAGTTCGCCAAGGGCCGCATTTCCCAGATCATCTCGCTCCAGGACAACACCGACCGCGAGCAGTTCGAGCTCGAACCCCAGCTCATCACCAATCTTTACGACCGCAACCGCGAAAAGCGGCGGATCGTACATTTCACCGACATTCCCCAGGTCCTGGTCCAGGCCATCATCTCCGCCGAAGACAAGCGGTTTTTCCAGCACTCCGGATTCGACCCGCTGCGTATCGTCAAGGCCGCCTACGTCGATCTCAAACAAGGCCGGAAAGCCGAGGGCGCATCCACCTTAAGCATGCAGCTCGCCCGCCAGTTCTGGCTGGACAATGACAAGAGCTGGAAGCGCAAGGCCGCCGAGGTCATGATCACTCTCGAGCTCGAGCAGAAGCTCACCAAACAGCAGATCTTCGAGTTTTACTGCAACCAGATCCCACTCGGCCAGCGTGGCTCATTCGGCATCCGCGGATTCGGCGAGGGTGCCGAGGCCTATTTCGGCAAGGATATCCGCCAGCTTACCCTCCCCGAATCGGCCATGCTGGCGGGCCTCGTGCAGCGGCCCAGTTATTACAATCCCTTCCGACACCCCGACCGCATGCGCGATCGCCGCAACGCCGTCCTCTCTCTGATGCGGCAAAACGACTTCATCAGCGAGCGCGATTATGCCCTGGCCTCCGACACTCCCATCCAGCTGGTGACTCCCGGATCGGAATCCGCGGAAGCTCCCTACTTTGTCGACCTGGTCAACGACGAGCTGCAATCCCGCTTCCAGGACAAGGACTTTCAGTCTTCCTCCTACCGCATCTACACCACCCTCGATCTCAATCTCCAGCGCGAGGCGGTGGAGGCCGTGCGCGCCGGCATGCCGCATGTTGACGAGCAGTTAAGGAAACAGCGCCGCTTCAAGGGCGTGACCTTCCCCGAGCCCCAGGTGGCCCTCATCGCACTCGATCCCCACACCGGCGCCGTCAAGGCCTTCATCGGCGGGCGTAACTACGGCACCAGCCAGTTAGACCGCGTGCTGAGCAAGCGCCAGCCCGGTTCCACCTTTAAGCCATTTGTATACGCGGCCGCCCTCGACACCGCCGTGAACGGCGGCACGCATATTCTGACCCCAGCCACCATGGTGGACGACGAACCGACTACGTTCTGGTTCGACAATAAGCCTTACGAGCCCCATAACTTCGAGAATGAATATCACGGTGAGGTGACGCTGCGCGAGGCGCTGGCCCATTCCCTGAACATCGCCACCATCAAAGTCGCGGAGATGATCGGTTACGACAGCGTCGTCCAGTTCGCCAAAAAAGCCGGGTTCAACGAAGATCTCGAGGCGACACCCGCGGTAGCCATCGGCTCTTACGACGCCACGCCGCTCGATATCGCCGGCGCTTACACTACCTTCGCCAACCAGGGAGTCTACGAAAAACCGTACTGGATCACTACGGTGCGTGCGCAAAACGGCTCGACACTTGTTCAGAGCAAACCCGAGAGCCGCGAGGTGCTGGACCCGCGCGTAACCTACCTGTTGGTCAGCATGCTCGAAGAAGTACTGCAAACCGGAACCGCGGCTGGCGTGCGCGCCGCCACTGGATTTAACGTTCCGGCAGCGGGCAAAACCGGGACATCCGATCGCGACGGCTGGTTCGCCGGCTTCACCTCTGAGCTGGAATGCATCGTTTGGGTCGGCTTTGACGACAGCCGGGATCTGCACATCGAGGGCGCCCACTCCGCCGCGCCCATCTGGGCGGATTTCATGAAACGCGCGCTCGCCTACCGCGCCTATCGCGATGCCAAGCCCTTCCCGGCGCCTGATGGCGTGGTTTCCGTGGAGATTGACCCGCAGTCGGGCATGCCGGCCACGCCCTTCTGCCCCACCCGCAAGACCGAGGTTTTCATCGCCGGCACGCAGCCGGTCGGCACCTGCCCGCTGCACGGCGGATCGAACCCCGGCGCCACCCACGTCGCCGGATGGGAGCTTCCCGCCGCGCCGCCCGTCGCGCCGGCCAACGGCACCCAGCTCGCTTCCTCCGACCCGCGCATGCGCCGCGCGCCCGCCACCCCCCCGGCTCCCAATCAGCCCGCCAATTCCCAACAACAGCAGGACCAAAAACCCCAAAAGCGCAAAGGGTTTTTCCACCGCCTCATGGATGTGTTTAAATAAGCCTAAGGAGGCCGTATGCAACCGGCCCGATTCTTCTGCTTCAGTTCCGTCTTCTGGCTTTCGGCGGCGGTTTCGGCTCAGAATTCCCTGCTGAATGCTTCCAAAACTCCGGACCATGTTGACACCGTAACGGCACCCGCCAGCCAGGTGCTGAGCCCGGAGAAGCGCGGCGACATCCTGATGGCGCGCAAAATGTACGGGGAAGCCGTGGAGATCTACAAACAGGCCCCCCTGGATTCTGCGATCGTCGAAAACAAAATCGGCATTGCCTACCACCAGATGATGCAGACCGACCTCGCCAAACGCTATTACGAGCGGGCCATCAAACTGGATTCGACATATGCCGAGGCCGTCAATAACCTGGGAACCATCTATTACTCGAAGAAAAGCTACCGTCGTGCCACCAAGCTGTACCAGCGTGCGTTGAAGCTTTCACCGAATTCCGCCTCGATCTACAGCAACCTGGGTACGGCGTTCTTCGCGCGCAGGAACTATAAGAGCGCGGCCGAGGCTTATCAGAAGGCCGTCGCACTCGACCCCGACGTTTTCGAGCATCGCAACTCCTGGGGCGTCCTGTTGCAGGAGCGCAGCGTGGAGGAGCGCGCCAAGTTTCACTACTATCTGGCCAAGACCTACGCCAAGGCGGGGATGAATGATCGCGCCATTAACTACATCCGCAAAGCGCTCGAGGAAGGGTACCCCGACCGCAAGAAGATGATGGCCGATCCGGAATTCTCCGTTCTCCACCAGATGCCCGAGTTCCAGGAATTGCTCACCATGGAACCGCGTGTCCTCTAGCCGAACGCGCGGCATCTATCTTCCCGCCACTTTTGCCATCCTGACTCTCTGCTGCTCCCGCGAGGAACCGCCGGGCATCCGGCGGGTGGCCATCCTGCGATTTGAGAATCTGACCGGTGATGACACGCTCAACTGGATGGGGCGCGCAGCATCCGAAGTCATCGCCGCCGAACTCGCCGGCTCGCCAAACCTCTCCATCATCGGCTTCAACCAGCTGCACACGCCCGACCGGGTCTTGGGACCGCGGCCGCTGGCGGCGCCGGGAATTTCGGCGGAACGCGAGGCCGCCCTGTGGGCCGGGGCCGCAAGCATCCTCTATGGCCGTGTGTCGCGCGTGGGCCTCGATCTCCGGCTCGATGCCGTCCTGTTCGACAACGCGCGCGGGAAATGGGACAGGTCGTTCTCCGCAACCGGCGCGCAATCGCAAGGCGTGATTCGCCTGGCGGATCAATTGGCGAAACAGATAGCCCCTCCCGTCCGTATGTTCGGAACCCAGGGGGACGAAGCCCTGCACAGCTACTGCGACGGCCTGGAGTCCACAGACCCGCGCGCCGCAGAAGCGGACTTTTCACGCGCCGTGGCGGCTGACCCCAACTTCGGCGACGCGTACCTGGCGTGGGCCCAGTCGGCTGCCGGGCACAACGACCGTGCCGCGGCGGAACACGTGCTGGAGCTGGCATTAGCGCGCGGCCAGGCCATTCCACCACTCCCGCGCGCACGCATCGCCGCCTTCTCCGCCGAGCTCCACGGCGATCTGAAAGCCGCCATGCAGGCCCTCGAAACCGTAGGACGTCTTGATCCCACCGACGTCGGCGCCTTCCGTGCGCTCGCGCAAGCCGACCTGAGCGCGCGGCGCTACAACGAAACTGCACAGAGGCTCAAAAAGGCGCTGGCCGTGGAGCGTGAAAACCCCGAGTTGTGGAACGACCTCGGTTACGCCGAGATGTTCGCCGGCGATCTGACCGCCGCGACCACGGCGCTCGACGAGTATCGGCGTATCCGTCCGGCCGACCCGAATGCGCTCGATTCGCTCGGAGACGTGCACTTCTATTTCGGCCGGTTCGCTGAGGCCGAGCAGTACTACCAACAGGCCTTCCAGATGGACCACAGTTTCGAGGGCGGTGGTCCGCTGCTCAAGGCGGCGCACGCGCGCCTGCGCACCGGCGATATCGCGCGTGCGGATCAGCTATTCAATCAATACCTGGAAGTGCGGCAGAGCGCTAAGGATCCGCTGGTGGAGCTCCGCCACGCCGAATGGGAGTTCTTCAGCGGCCGCAAGAGCCAGGCGATCGGGCGGCTTGAAGCGTTTGTGCCCACGGTGCCTCCCGAGCCCGCCGCCGGCCTCGCATCGCAACTGTACGCGCAGCTCACCGTATGGGAACTGGAGCTGGGCAACCCCGCACGAGCGCGCCAGTTCGCCGCGCGGGCGCAAGCGCCGCGCACATCGGGATGGGCGGCTGTGGCCCGTTTTCTGACCGCGCCGCCCGCACCGCCGGACGAATGGAAGCATCGGGCGGCGGAATTCCTGCCGCGTCCCGAGGATGAGCGCGCCAAAGACCTGATGCTCGCATGTGCGCTGTTGCTTCAGAAGGAGTTTCCCGCCGCCCTGCCGGTGCTGTCCGATCTGTATCAACACGCGGCTCCCGAGCCGCATGAGATTCTGCCCGTGCTGATCGCGTGGGCGCAGGTGGAAACCGGCGACACCACCGATGCGGCCCGCTTCGTGCAGCGCAACCCGATACCGGCCGCAGCCCCGGATATCTTCGCCACGCTGGCATTTCCGCGGATCCTCATGCTGCGCGCGGCGGTGCTGGAGAAGGAGGGAAAAGCCGCCGAGGCCGCGAGCACGCACCGCCTGTTCGTCAGTCTGTCGGGTGATACTCAATGACCACAAGCGTGATGTCGTCGGCTTGCGGTGCGCCTTCGACGAATGCGTTGACCGCGCCCAGAAGCGCCGCGTGCAGCGCGGCGCCGCTCGACGCGGCATGTGCCACAGCCAGCTCGCGCAGCCGTTTGCGCCCGAAGAACTCGTTGCGCGTGTTCTGCGCTTCGGTCACGCCGTCGGTGTAAATCACCAGCCGGTCGCCCGGCGCGAGCCGGCGCTCTTCGACGGCGAAGTCGCTTTGCGGAAGCAGCCCGACCGGCATGGACGTGGCCTCGAGATACTCGTAGCGGCCGTCGCACGAAAGCAGAATCGGCGCGCAATGCCCGGCGTTGATGTAGCGCAGACGCCCGGTGCGGTCGACCAGCGCGTAGAACGTGGTCGCGTACTTGCCGCCATCGGTTCGCTCATTGAGGAACCGGCTGATGTGCTGAACCTGTTTGGCCATCAGATCGGCCTCCTGCGGCGCGGCCAGGAACGCTCCCTGGAGCAGCGAGGCCAGCAGCGCGGAGCTGACTCCCTTGCCCGAGACGTCGGCCACCACAACGGCCCAGCAGGAGTCGCCGGCCTGGACCACATCGAAATAGTCGCCGCCCACCTCATGCGAAGCGACGCTCGAGCCACAGGCGCGGAACCAGCCTTCCGACGGCAGCGTGCGCGGCAGCAGGCTCTGTTGAATCAAGCGCGCCACGTTGAGTTCTTCTTCGATCTTCTCCTTCTCGCGCTCTTCCTCGATCAGGCGGGCGTTTTCGAGAATGGTGGAAGCCTCGATGGCCAGCGTTTGCAGCAGCTCGCGATTGCCTCCGGAAAGGTCCGCGGGCGCTCCGCGCGAATCCATGTAGAGCACGCCCACCGTATCGTTCTGCGTGGAAAGGACGCTGGTGTCCTGCGCCGCAGCGGTGTTGATGCGCACCAGCGGAACGCAGACCACGCTGCGCAGTTCCAGATCGGCCACGCTGTGCTCCGGAGTGATCTCGCCGGTGGCCTGCGGGTCGAAGTTCATGGAGAGCAGCTCGCGGCGCTGCTCGAGAGCGCGGCGAATCACGCGCCGGGGTACACGCAGATCGGATTCAGCCAGCGGCCGCCCGGCTCGGTCACGCGCCACTTTCGTCTCCAGCTCGTCCTCGCGGCGCAGCAGCAGAAACCCTCGCTCCGTGCCCGTAATGGTGAGCGCCGCATCCACCACCGAGTTCAGCACCTCCTGCGTGGAGAACGAGGACTGAAGAGTGCGGGCGACTTCGAGCACCGCACGCAGCTTGGCCAGATTCGCGCCCGCCCCGCTGCGGACCACCTGCTCCTGGCCCGGCATCTGCTCCATGAGCTGCGCCAGTTCGGCTCCATCCGCGGCGAAAATGATCTGGTAGGAATCGGGAACGCCAAATTCGATGCGGTCGGAATTGCGCAGAAACTGCCGCTGCACCTTGACGCCGTTCACGTGCACGCCGTGGCGGCTGCCGGCATCCTCGATCAGGTACTGGCCGTTTTCCATCACGATCTGCGCGTGATTGCGGGACGCACGGCTGTCCCGCAGGATCAGGTCGTTGTCGGCCTGCCGTCCGATCTTGAACGGCACCGGCCTGATTTCCACCCGCGTGCGATGGCCGTTGGGATCGATAACGATGAGCGATGCGGGCCCTGCGGCGGGAGAAACGGCTTCTGAATCCATCAGGCGGGACGCTTGGCGCGGGAGCGATGACCGTCCGGCTCGGCCAAAGCGTGCTGCGCGTCCGGCTCCCGTGCGGCCTGTTCCATTTCCCGTGCGCGCAGCGACTGGCAGTGCGAGCAGTAGCCGCCTACCTCAGTCCGCGCCAGCAGAATGTGAAATCCGAAATGGCTTTCGATCTGGCGCCGCAGCCTTTGCAGCGGCTCACCGAAGAACTCCTCCACCTTGCCGCAGCGCAGGCAGATCACGTGCGCATGTTCCTGCTTCATGCGCGTTTCGTAGTAGTGCTGGTCGCCGCCGTAATGCATCAGGTCCAGCTCGTCCACCAGGCCTCCCTGCTTGAGCAGCTTCAGCGTGCGATACACAGTTACCCGGTTCAGCTTGGGGTCCTGCGCCTTGGCCAATTGAAACAGCCGCTCGGCGTCGAGATGTTCGCCGCTCTTGTCAATCAGCCCCAAAAGCAGCTCGCGCTGCCGCGTGAGGCGAACACCCTTCTCTCTCAGCGATCCCTTGATGGAGTCGGGAGCCATGAAGCTACACCATTCTAGCAGGCGGCAGGTGGTGGGAATGCGGTCAATTCCGGGTGACGGTTGCGTCCAGACTGCCCTGGGCCAGGCGGATGTGTACGTCAGAGCCCCGCGGTGCGGCCCGGCTGTCGCTGACAATTTCCCCCGAATCCTTGGTGACGATGGCGTAGCCTCGTTCCAGAATGCGCAGCGGACTCAACTGCGATAGCTTGGCGGAGAGTTCTTGCAGGCGGCCGGAATGGCGCGCCAGGCGGAGCCGGACCACCTGCTCCATGGCGGCCTGCGCGGTCTCCAGGCGCCGCCGGTCGCGCGCGAATCGCGGCCGCGGATCGTAATAACGCAGGCGCGAATCGAGCGACCGGTACGCACGCTGGCCGGCTTCGAGCATCGCGCGGAGCCGCTCCCGCAGCCGGAATTCCTGCTCATCCACCCGCTGCAACCGCCGGCCCACGGCACGGTGAAACACGGCCAGGGCGCGCTCAATGCCTTGCTGGTCGATGGCGCGGCGCGTCAGCGCCAGCCGATAGCGCGCGGCTTGCACCAGATGCCGGCGCGAGGTCTCGATACCCGCAAGCAGCTCGTCGCGCGTCCGCACCACCAGCTCCGCCGCGGCCGACGGCGTGGGCGCGCGCAGATCGGCCACGAAATCCGCGATCGTGACATCGGTCTCGTGCCCCACGGCGGAAACCACTGGAACCGCGGACGCCGCGATGGCCCGCGCCACCGCTTCTTCGTTGAATGTCCAGAGGTCCTCGAGTGATCCGCCGCCCCGCGCCACAATCACCAGCTCCGCCCAGTGCGTCCGGCTGAAGTATTCGATCCCGCGGCAGACATCCTCGATCGAGCCTTCACCCTGCACGCTGGCCGGAAACAGGCGCACGTGCAAACCGGGAAACCGGCGCTCGAGAATGTGCAGCATGTCGGCAATCACCGCGCCTCGCGGCGAGGTGACGATCCCGATGCGCCGTGGAAATCGCGGCAGCGGGCGCTTGCGCGCGGGATCGAAAAGGCCCTCCGCCGCCAGCCTCTTCTTGAGCTGCTCGAAGGCGAATTGCAGCGCGCCGTGCCCCTGCGGCTCCAGAAACTCGACCAGCAGTTGATATTCGCCGCGCGCTTCGAAAACGTCGATGTGCCCGCGCGCGACAACGGCCACGCCGTCCTGCGGCTTGAATTTGAGATAGCGGTGCGTGGAGCGGAAACAAACGCAGCGCAACTGCGCGTCCCGCTCCTTCAGGGTGAAGTAGTAGTGGCCGCTCGTCGCGAGCTTGGTGCCCGAGATCTCACCCGCGACCCAAACGTCGGGGAACTCCTGCTCCAGGATGCCGCGAATCGCCGAGTTCAGCTCGCTGACCGTGTAGACGCGGCGCTCGGGGAGCAACGGCAGCGCGTATTGTTCCATTCCCAGCGCTTATTCTAGCCGGAAATGGAACCGGCTACGTTTCCTTGCGCCGGATGTTCACGCCGCCGTTCGTGGTCACGATGCGCACGAGCGCCCCGCCCGAGCCGAGATCCGCGGAAAGCCGGCGGCCGATTTCGCCGTGAACCGTCACCGGGAAGTCGAGGTTGATGTGCCCGTTGACCGTGCCGGTCTCGAGATGCGCCGAGTAGGCGGAGGGAACGACGACCGAAACACCGCCGTTGGTGGTCGTGACATCGAGCTGGTCGCCATCCCATCGATCGCCCGCCAGTTCAACCGACAAACCGCCGTTAGTGGTGCGGCCTTGCACGTTGCCGGCCAGCCGCTCGAGCGAGACGCCGCCGTTTGTGGTCTCGAATTCGATATGGCCCCGGACATCGGAGATGCCGATGCCGCCATTGTGCGCCTTCAGGCTCAGGTCGATCTGCTGCGGGACGAAGACCTCGTAGCTGACCGACCAGCTCTCGTGCTGTTCGGTCGACGGGCCATCGGCAACAATGCGTGCGCCGCCCGTGTGAATCGTGATGCGGCTCGCGATCGCGCGCGCCTGCGCGTCGGTATCGGCCTGAGTCTGGACCTTGGCGCGAACCAGAATCCCGCTCTTCTGCCAGCCCCTGACCCGCACACCACCGTTCACCCCGCCATCGACGGTCAGTTGCGACGCGGCCGGAATGGTGGTTTCGTTGATCTCGCAGTGCGAGGCGCGGTCATGGTTCCCGTTGTGTTCGTCGCATGACATTTCGGGAGTGGGTTCCTGGGCAAGCGCCAGGGGCGCCAGGCAAACCGCAGCGGTAAGGGCGAATCGGGCCAAGGTATGCATGAAAACCTCTCTTCGACCGTTAGACGGCAGCCGCGGCGTTTGGTGACTTCGGAATTTTGGGGCTGTTGAGGCAGGTGCACAGTGTGGGCCTCCCGCCGACATAATGGCGGCCGCGAACCGCGTGATTGCAACGGCTTGCCTGCTGGAATGCGCTGGCGCGCGGATTGCAGTTCCGCGGGCATGAGAGCGCGAATGCTGTCGCTCGCGATTCACGGCATCGTGATCGCGCTGCTGATCCTGATGTCCTCGCATTCCACCTGGCGGACCGGAGCTCGTGACTCGACGCGGCCGGCCGAAAGGAGCACTCGATTGATCGCTCCGTACATGAGCCGCGGCGGCGGAGGTGGAGGCGGCCGCTCGCCGCTCCCGGCCTCGCGCGGCGTTCTGCCAAAATTGGCCCGGCACCAGTTCGTTCCGCCATCGGCCACGCCGCCGGAATTCAAGCCCGCTCTGCTCATGGAGGCGACACTGGTAGCGCCGGTGGAGGCGCGGATCCCCGATGCGGTTCTGGCGCGATTCGGCGACCCGCTGGGCCGGGATGGCCCGCCTTCCGATGGCCCGGGAAGCAACGGAGGGATTGGCGCCGGCAGTAACGGTGGAATCGGCGATCACAGCGGCCCCGGCTACGGCTCACGCGACGGCGGAGGCGT
>JASHOO010000038.1 GCA_030041035.1 Bryobacteraceae bacterium
TGCCATGATCTGCAATATCGAGCTAGGTAGGATCGGGATTAATGACATTACTCGTCGATTGGAGATCAGTGCAGATGACCAACTCGTTCGGGCCCGCGCCACTATCCGGGCTTTGATGGCAACCTTGCTCTGCCCGGCGGGAGCTCAGCGAAATACCCAAAACCCCCATATTGTGGCTTGTGAAGGAGTTGTGTCTACCTCCGCCAGTTCCCTACCAGCGCCGACGGTTAGTCCACTCAACCATAATTACGGGACTCAGATCGACGATATTGCGTCAACCTTGAACGGCATTCATCCGGAGACAGTCAAGGTTCACAGATTTGCCACGTTGGCAGAGGCTGCAGCCGTGCTTGAGAATATTGCCAGTGAGGCCTGATCTATGGCGCGAAGAAGAGCCCAAAAGGCAGGAAGAAATTCGCCTACGTTAGCGAATTCCACGCCAGCGACACCGTCCTTGGGACGGTGGCTGGTTTTCAGCTACGAACCGACGACCCTCTTCTCGCTGAAAATGAGCAGGGCGACGAGCTCGGTCGGGAGGACCCTCCTGATCCCAACACCATACGCGGCCAAGATGGCATTCGTTGATGCTGCATTTAAGGTCGGCTGGCCAGGCGAGATCACGGCGTTGGTGGCAGCGCTCGCGTCAGTGGATGTTCGGATTGGAGTGCCCGAACAGGCGGTGATCACACACACCATAATCAAAATCCGGCAGGAACCGAAGGATAGGAAATCTGGGCCCGCGTACATCCCTGCCGTGGCTTATCGTGAGTTCGTTTACTTGCGAGGATCCTTGCGATGGGCCTTCGATTTGGCTGAGGCACCCGACTGGTTAGCTGCATCCTTGATCGAGATTGCACCGGGAATTAACTACATCGGCAAGCGCGGAAGCTTCATCCAATTTATGGGGTACGGACGCGACTTCGAACTGGGTCCTGCTTTTACTCAGCCTCTAAATGGAGGTGAAGTAAAGCCGACGTCAGGCATGCAAATCGCAGTTCTGGATGACTTCGGCCCGGAAGCCAATTTCGACGCTCTCAACTCATTCAGCAGTGTCTCCATTCGACGGGACAGGCACCGCGTGTTTCGGGAAACGCTCGTACCACTGGGTCTAATCAACGTTGGCCCGGGGTTCTCAGAATTCTCACGATAGATCGGGGACCGGGCAATCCAAGGCTAACCTAAGTTGATATCCATCTCTGCTTATCTCTGTTACACTCCCCACAATGAGCGCTGCTGTCGTTCCTATAGGGCCGGTCGGCCTGCCGCCGCGCAAGCCGCCAGCCACTCAATTTAACTGGATCACCAATTGCTACGAGTCACCCCCGGAGCAGCTTCAACTACCGCTGCCGCCGGTCGAGGAAACGATCCTGCCGCACGACGACAGTGTCACTCTCCTCGCCACCGAAAACGGATCGCAGCTTCTGGTATCCGGCTTCGGGCTGTTCGCGGGGAAGAAATCCGAGCGCGTCGTCGTAAAAAAGGGCAAGGCCGTCTGCGCACAAGTTCCGTTTCTCCGACTCCAGGAGGTGATCATCGCCTCAGCCGGTGTCAGCGTGTCGAGCGACCTTATTGAAGAGCTTTGCACGCGCGGCGTCAGGCTGGCGTTTCTCACATCGAGCGGGAAGCCGACCGCGCTCCTCACCTCGCCTATGCTCACCGCCACTGTGGAAACACGGCGCGCACAACTCGAAGCCTACGGCGGTCGCCGTGGCGCCGATCTCTGCCGCTGGATCGTTGCCGGCAAGTTGCGGAATCAGGAAAAACTGCTGCGCTATTTCGCCAAGAGCCGGCAGGGAGACGCTCGCGAGTCGCTCGAGCACGCGGCTTCGGCTTTCCGGAAACTTCGACAGCAAGCGCTCAATATGGAGGGAGAGACTACAGACGCGGTGCGGCCGGCCCTAATGGGTTTGGAAGGTACGGCCGGGCGCATCTACCGGCGCGAGGTTGCGCACATGCTACCCGATGAGCTTTGTTTCGAAGGCCGCGAGCATCAGGGCCCCGGCGATGCCGTCAACGCGGCGCTCAATTACGGTTATGGAATTCTCTACTCGCATGTGTGGGGAGCGGTCATGAACGCTGGTCTGGAACCATTCGCCGGTTTCCTGCACGTGGACCGCAGCGGCAAGCCGTCGCTCGTGTTGGACCTGGTGGAGGAATTCCGTCAGCCGGTGGTGGACCGCGCTATTCTCACATGGCTCAACAAGGGTGGCCGGCTTAATCTGAACAGAGGCCTTTTGGACGGTCCATCGCGTGAAGCGGTAGCCAGCCGGGTATTGCTGCGCTTGGTCGCGACCGAAGTGCATCGGGGCAAAGAGCATCAGGTGCGCTCCATCATACAGATGCAGGCTCGGCTGGCGGCGTCGGCAGTTCGCGGCATGCGCGAGTATCGACCGTTCACGTTTAAGTGGTGAGCGAATGGCGCGCAAGAACCGGTACGCGGGCGTCCTGCGGCCCCTTGCTGTGGGTAAGGGCAGCCCCGAGGTCTCGCTCGTGCTCATTTACGATATCGAGGATGATGCCGTGCGGACACGCACTTCGGAAATCTGTCTCAATTACGGACTGGAGCGGATACAGTTCAGCGCATTTTTCGGCAAGCTGAACCGCAATCGCCGGCAGGAATTGGCGCTTCGGATCCAGCGCGAGGTCGAGGGCGAGTCCGCGCGCGTGCGTATTTATCCCATCTGCGAAGATGACTTGAACGATGCATGGAAACTGGATCAGTATCGCCAGGATGCCGATGATCTCAAGGCAAAAGCGGAGGTGAAAGAGAAACCCAAGCTCAAGATTCTTTCCTTGGAGGATGAATGAGTGGCGTAATCGTGACCGATCTGAAGCAGTGGGGCTACTGCCCGCGGATCGTCTACTATCGGCGCGTGATGCCCGGTGTCGGCAAAGCTACCTTCAAGATGGAGGAAGCACGCCAGGCGCAGGAAATGATCGAGCGGCTTGAATTGCGGCGTGGCCTTCATGAATACGGGCTGGAATCAGCACAGCGGCATTTTGGCATGTGGCTAACTGATGACGGGCTGGGCCTAGCTGGCAAGGTGGACCTAGTATTAGAGACAGAGCGCCTCGCGGCCGTGGTGGATTTCAAGCTTACGTCTGGTGAACCGGGTGAGAATCACCGATTGCAACTGGGTGGCTACGCGATGCTGGTCGAGGCGGCATTCAGAAAGTCAGTGGATGTCGGGTTTGTGTTTCGGATACCGGATAACCGGCTCTTTGTGATTCAGGTAGACGAGGTGCTACGCGAGCATGTTCACAAGGCGCTCCGTTCTATTAGTGAGATCAGCGAGCAGCAGTTGTTTCCGCCGGCCACTGCCGTGCGGGCACGTTGCGTGGAATGCGAGTATGCGAACTACTGTTCGGATGTCTGGTGAAAGCGCGGATTGCGGCAGTTTCCGAGCAGAAGTCCCATCCGCGAAATTCTGCCCGCTACAGCAGCGGAGAATCGACGTAAAATCAAGGAGTTCAGGAGCGGCCGCGCGCGGCTCCCCGATGAGAAGGGGACTGAAATACG
>JASHOO010000372.1 GCA_030041035.1 Bryobacteraceae bacterium
CGCTCGAGCGCGGCATCCGAGGGCAGCCCGGACAGCTCGGCCATCAAATGCACGTACGAGACGGCGCTCATCTCCGAAACGAATGCGTCGTTCTCCGGCATGTAGCCGGTCAGCTTACGAATTTCGCGAATTTCGGTGCGCACGTCGTGGCCGAAAATGCGTGCCGTTCCCGCCGCGGGTTTGTGGAAGCCGAGCAGCGCGTTGATCAGGGTGGACTTCCCCGCCCCGTTCGGCCCCAGCAGACCAATCGTCCGGGCGGAAAGCGTGCACCTCAGATCACTGAGAATGCGCCTTCCGCCCAGATCAACTGCCAAACCATCGAGTTCGATAACGGAGTTCATTGTGTTCGATGCGATCCGAGAGCCTTTTCGAGCAGCGCCGGCACCTGGAACGGTCCGCCTGAACCGCCCAGCGAATCCAGGTTGAATCCGAAGAAGCTGCCCGTAGACGCCAGCTCGATCCGATCGGGCTGACCATAAGCATAGACCAGCGAGGGGGCCGCGTTGGATTGGAGCGCGGCAATGGCCTGCTTCTGATCCGGCGCCACAGCCTGCAATCCGCCCGCGAGAGAGCCGAGCACCGATCCCATATTCTGATAGACAATCGCTGAAAAGTTGCTGTAACCATCGGGCGCCACGAGCGCCTTGAAGGCCGCCGAGTTGGTGAGCGTAATTCCCGCGGCGTGCTGGCTGATGGCTTGCGTCAGCAAGGCCTGGCTGGCTGCGGCCACCAGATAGCCGTCGACGAAGGTATAGTTGACGCTGAAAGGCGATTTCGCGGACTGGAGCGTGTAATAGGTCCTGCCGCCAGCCTGCGTCTCGGTCAGGCTCAGGCCGACGCCTCCATTCGTCTGATTCGCTTTCGCGACCAGCGTTTCAATCGTTTGCTCCAGCCGCGCGGGGTCGTAAACTTCGATAGCGAATTTCCAGCTCGGCGTCGGCAGCACCGGTCCATCGAGCGCAAAAGCGACATCGCCGCCCAGCGGCGCCGCCAGATCGTTCAACACGCTGATACCCGTTTGCGTTTCAAACTGCGCTTCCTGGCTCGAAAAGTTCGGGTCAACGGATTCAATCGCATTGAACAGCTCCTGGACCGCTGCTTGCGGTTGCACCACCACGAAAGAAACCACGAAGCTGGCATCGGGTGATGCGAATTCCACAGCGCCCATGGGTGCCGGAGCAGCCAGCCAGGCCGCAATGCCGCGCCGCTCATGCGCAAACGTCATCACCGCACGATTCTCCGTCTTGCCCGCGGTTTCCTTGCGCTCCACCAGCAGATCCTGTAGATCCGACACTCCAAGCTTGCTCAGCATCCCAGGCTTCTCACTGGTTCTTACGGACTGCGCCAGAATTTGTTCCATATCCACTGAGATGAGCCACTCAGCTCCCCCTTGGTAGGCGCTCAAAATCCGCTGGTAGAACGCCGTTTGCGTGAATGCGCCGGAGCCTGGCTGCTCGATGAGCGCGGCCACGGCTCGCAGATTGGATGCATCAGGCGACACCGCCACAATGCCGTTCATGAGCAGCGCATAGGCGCCATTTTGCGCGGGCCCGGCCGGTAGTGCCGAGGGATTCTCGACGACGGTGAGGCTCGCGCCACCGCCCATCTGGCTCACTGCCTGCTGCAAGTACTGCTGAAAGCCGGATTTCGTGACCTGCGCCAGGATCAGCGGCGCGCCGTTCTGGCCGCTGCCTTTTTGCGCCACCGTGAACACCACTTCGTTGCCCAGATAATTACTGAATCCGCGGACGGTGTCCAGCAATTGGCTGAGCTTCTCCTGGTCATGCTGCGAATTCCACCAGTTGCGCAGTACCTGGCTCTGGTTCAGTCGGTCTTGAAAAATCTGCTGCGCATTGGCCACCATGCCGCCGATATTGGGAATCGCCACATAGAGTACGGTCCCTGCCGGAACTAGCGGCAGCAGCACGGAAGAATAGCGCAGGCCTGGCCCGGGCATCGCGTCGAACTGCTTTTGCATCTGAGCGAACTCGCTCAGCAGCGCCAGGTGCTGGTTCAGGTTGCGGCTCCAGGCGATCTCATCTTTAATGGGAACCGGTGTCATGGCGGCGCTGGTGGACACCTGCTGGCCCGGATGCAACAGCTTGGTATGGTTGCCCGCATCGACTTGCACCTCGCCCTGGAGCACCGCAACTCGTGAGCCCTTGATGCCGCTATCGACGGCGAAAACTGTGCCTTTCACAGAAACCAGAAGGTCGTTGGTGGCTACATAGAGATGCCCAGTGCGCTGCTTGGCCGCCTGCACAATCACGCTGCCGCGTGCCAGGCGAATGGTCATGCCGTTCCGTTTGCGTGAGAGGGAAAGCCCGGATCGCTCCCGCATCTCGACCAGCGATCCATCCGCCAGCCGCACCATGGCGCTCGATCCGCGCGCCGTAAGAATCTCTTCTCGCTCGCTGAGCTCGGCGCCGCTTACCAGCGGCATGCCACCGTTGTCGGAAATACGATACAGAAAACCGTTGACGCTTTCTACGGTTCCGCGTGACCCTCCCGGCGCGGGGAGCAGGTTGTCGCGTGCCTCCCACGTGCCGAGACCCACGCCTACCACCAGCGCCGCGGCCATGGCCCATTTCCACTGGGGCGCGATAGCCCAACTGGCTTTTACCCGTGACTTCATTTCAGCAACTTTGCCGGAGCGCGCCGCTTCCAGCGCGTTCCGGCAGGCCGTGCAGCTATGGACGTGATCTTCAAACAGCCACACCTGAGCATCCGGGAGCTGCTTGGCGCTGTAGGCGGGGATCAGGCCCCGAAAGTCGTCGCAAGTGCGCAGAACACGCGCCTCCTGCGACACCTTGGTCCAGACACGGCGAGCAGCCTGCTCCATTGCGTCCTGTTCCATTTCTTCGGCGCGAATTTCGGCGATCGCCTGATCCAGAATCTGTTCGGATTTTGGCTCGGTACTCATGACTTTTCTCCCAGGAACCGGCTGATTTCCCCTTGCAACTGCGTGCGCGCGCGATGCAGCGTCACCCCCACGCCGCCCGGCGAAAGATCCAACATCTCGGCAATCTCGGAATTCGAATGGCCTTCAAAATAATGCAGCGCAAACACCTCGCCGGTGCGTGGCGCCAGGCGCCCGATCGCCCGCCGGATGCAGTCACGCAGCTCGCGCGCCTGTTGACGGCTGTCGGCGGGGACATCCGGGCTGGCCAGGCGCGGCTCTTCCGTCTCGAGCGGTACGCGACGCGCCTCGCGGCGGTCACGCACCAGGTCGAGCGCCGCGTTCACCGCGGAGCGGTGCAGATACGCCGTCACGTTCCCCATCGGCGGCGCGTCCGGTGCGCGCTTTACCAGGCGCATGAACACCGTTTGCAGCACGTCTTCGGCATCCGACGAGTTGCCCGTGATGCGATACGCCGCCCGCAGCACGCCGGCATGATGTTCGCGAAAAATCTGCTCCAGATCAGCGGGTTGACCGGCGAACGGTGGTGGCGGCTGGTTCATTACAGCCTGCAAGCTCTCCATACACTCATATGACAGATCTCCCGCGCGATTATTACAGCCGCCCGGTTGTCCATAAATCGTACGCACCAGCGGCACGATCTCCGGCGGCACCAGGTGCTCCCACGGCTCACCCCGGCCGAAGCGCTCGCGAACTTCGGTTGCGGAGATAAGGCTAATCTCCTCTATGAGTTCCAAAAGATGGACGCGATCCCGGATCTCCCCCGGCGGCTGGTAGTGGCCCGCGCGCGGCGCCACCAGCAACTCAAACCGCGCCATCATCCGGCGGAAGGCGTCCGGCTCGCCATAATCCCATCCCACTATGCGCTCGGCAGCATCCCGGCCGCAGACCAACAGCAGCCGGACACCCTCCCCGTAAGCCTCCCGGCATTCTTCGGCGATCTCCGGAAATAGTCCGCCGCTGCTGGCCGCGACAGAAAAGCGAGGATCCGCGCGCGTTGCCGCCAGCAACATCTCCACCCGCTGGTCGAACGTCGCCCCGTCGTATGGTTTATGCGGAAACTCGCGCGGCAGCACCAACAGCACTTCGTCGGTCGCGCCCAGCGTCGCCCGCGCCAGTGCCAGATGCGCTACGGTCGGCGGATTGAACGTTGCCGGCAGAACACCGAGTGTCTGCGGCCGGCCTTCAGCGCGCCGGAAGAACTCAAGCCCCACGCTACCTTTGTAGTACACTGAGCCTCGTCCCGATGCGTACACTGGTTTTCCTTCTTCTCCCCTCCCTCGCTTTGGCGCAGGATTTCGACCTCGTAATTCGCGGCGGCCGTATCGTCGATGGCACCGGCAACCCCTCTTTTATCGGTGACGTTGCCATCCGCGGTGATCGCATTGTAGCCATCGGTCACCTGACCCGTACCGCAGCCCGACGCACCATCGACGCCGATGGCCTCACTGTCGCGCCCGGCTTCATCGACATGCACAACCATTCCGACTACACGCTTCTCGCCGACGGCAACGCGCAAAGCATGATCCGACAGGGCGTGACCACCATGGTTCTGGGCGAAGGCGAATCGGTGGCTCCGGTGGGCGGAAAACAACCCCCTGCGTCCCGGCGCGTCCTCATCAGCGGTGGAGCCCCGGATTGGACCGACTTCAACGGCTATTTCGCTCGCCTGCTGCACCAGGGGATTTCGACCAACATCGCCAGCTACGTCGGTTCCGGCCAGATCTGGACCTATGTGCACGGCGAGCAGGCCGGACCGCCGGCCGCTGCGGAGCTCGACCAGATGCGCGCCCTTGTCCGCCAGGCCATGGAGCAGGGCGCGCTCGGCGTCAGCAGTTCGCTCAGCGGGCCGCCGGGCTCCTGGATCGACACCGATACCCTGGTGGCCATGTGCGAAGCGGCGGCGCCCTACGGCGGCTGGTACTCCACCCATATGCGCACCGAGGGCCGCGGCGTATTTGAATCGGTGGCGGAGGCAATTGAAATCGGCCGCCGGGCCCATGTGCCCGTGGACATCATCCATCTCAAGATCGCCGAGCACACCATGTGGGGCCAGATGCCGGAACTCATCGCCACTATCGCGCGCGCCCGCGCCGAAGGAGTCCAGGTCCAGGCCAACGTGTACCCGTATCGCGCCGGGCAAAACGACTTGGCGAGCATCATCCCGCCCTGGGCCCACGAAGGGGGTACCGAGGCCATGATCCGCCGTCTCCAGGATCCCTCCCTGCGCCCGCGCCTGGAAAGCGAAATCCTCCACGGCATTCCCGGCTCCAACTGGTACGACCACTACACCGCCACCGGCGGCTGGGATGGCATGCTGCTCGTCTCGCTTTCGAATCCGCAATACAAGAAGTTCGAAGGCATGCGCATGAACCAGGTCATCGAGGCCGTTGGCAAGCCCTCGCTCGATGTGCTTTTTGAGCTCCTGGAGAGTAACGGCGGCTCGGTTCCCACCGTCTATTTTCATCATTCCGAACAAGACATGCGTTTCGCACTCCAGCAGCCTTTCGTATCCATCGGTTCGGATGGCACTGCGGTCTCGATCGATGGCCCCCTCGCCGCCGGCCATCCGCATCCCCGCTTTTTCGGTACCTTTCCCCGCATTCTGGGCCGCTATGTCCGCGAACAGCATGTTCTCACTCTGGAGGATGCCATTCGCAAGATGACTTCGGCCAACGCCAACAAAATCGGCGCTTTCGATCGCGGCCTGCTGCGCCCGGGTATGATGGCCGACGTCACCGTTTTCGACGCCGCGCATGTCATCGATAACGCCACTTTCGAAAAGCCGCACCAATACGCTACCGGCATCGAGTACGTCGTTGTAAACGGCCGCGTCGTCCTCGACCACGGCCAGCACACCGGAGCGCGGCCTGGCATGATTCTCAAACGCCAGCACAGCGGAGCCGCTTAGCGGTAGATTAGAGATAGAACATGTTTACCTGGATCTGCCCGCAGTGTGGCCGGGAAGTCCCGCCGGCCTATGACCAATGCCCGGATTGCTCAGGGAAACAGGCCGGCCAGCCACAACCTCAGCCAGGCCAAGGCGCGCCCGTGGCTGCCGCTCCACCCCCGCCCGCCTCTTATCCGCCGCCGCAATACGCCCCGCCGGCACAGCCGCAGTACGCGCCGCCACGCCAGTTTGCGCCGTCGCCGCAGCAATACGCCCCGCAGCCCCAATATGCCCCGCCTCAGTACGCGTCCCAGCAACCGTACGCGCCGCCGGCTCCTCAGCCGCAGGCCCCGTCGTACCTGCTCCAGCAGCCGGCGACCGGGATCTCGCTTCCTCCCTGGGCGATGGGCGTTGGAGTCGCCGTCCTGTTTCTCGCCGTCAGTGCCGCGCTCATCCT
>JASHOO010000039.1 GCA_030041035.1 Bryobacteraceae bacterium
ACGGCCTGGATCCGGAGGCGGGGTCCGAGATCCTGCTCACACACACGACGGCCGATGGCAAGACGGTCACCGACCATGTTGCGGTGAAGGAACTGCTCGCGGGCGACCACCCGGAGTTGAACCCGCATCTGGTGGGTGGCGAGGAAATCCGCGTGCCGCAGGCGGCCCGGGTCTATGCCGTGGGCAATGTCAAGAACCCCGGCGCGTTCGCGCTGAAGGACGAAAAAGAGACGAGTGTTCTCAAGGTGCTGGCGCTCGCCGGAGGTCTGGCGCCCTTCGCCTGCAAAGAGGCTTACATCTACCGCGCCAAGCCTGGGACCAAGGACAAGGAAGAGATCCCCGTCGAATTGAACCGGATCATCGCGCGCAAGTCACCCGACGTGGCGCTCGTGGCGGACGACATTTTCTACGTGCCGGACGCCAAGAGACGGCGTCTGACCGCATCGGCGCTGGAGAAGCTTGTCGGATTCGGAGCAGCCACGACGTCCGGGCTGCTGATCTGGCGGTAGACGATGAACCGCAACCTGCTCGCGCCGCCGGAGGATGCACGGACATCAGTCTGCCCCAACTGGCCGCCGGGCGTCGATCAGGACTCGGGCGACGGCACCCCTCCGTTCGCGCATCATCTCTGGGTGCTGCGGCGGCACCGTTGGAAAATTCTGGCGTTCGTCGCGGCCTGCCAGCTCGCCACACTCATCGTGTCCTCACGCATGACGCCGATCTATGAATCGACCGCGGTGATTGATATCGACCGGCAGGCGCCGGCGGGGGTCATCGGCGAGGACGCCGCACGCTCCAGCGGCAACGACGCCGACCAGTTCCTGGCGACGCAGATCCGGCTGATCGAAGCCGACGCCGTGCTGAGGCCGGTGGCGCAGAAGTACAAGCTGCTGGAGCGCGAACAGCAGTTCCGTGACTTGCCGCAGTTGAGCCCGTCGCAAGTGGAAAGCGCGCCCATTCTGCTGCGGCGGCTGAAAGTGACGCGCCCTCCCAACACCTATCTGCTGCTCATCAGTTACCGCTCGCCCGATTCGCACCTGGCCGCGGATGTGGCCAACGCCATCGCGAACTCGTACTTGCAGCATGCCTACAACCTGCGCGTCCGCTCTTCCGCCAACCTGGCATCGTACATGGAAAAGGAGCTCGAAGAGCTCAAGGCCAAGATGGAAGCTTCCACCGAGCGCCTGTTTCAATTCGAGCGCGAACTGAACGTAATCAACCCGGAGGAAAAGACCAATATCCTCTCGGCGCGGCTCTTGCAGCTGAATACCGAGTACACCAACGCGCAGGCGGATCGCGTGAGCAAAGAAGCTGCATTCAACTCGGTGCGCGGAGGCAGTTTCGCGGCGGCGCAGGTTTCGAGCCAGGGAGACGCCTTGAAGAAGCTGCTCGAACGGCAGAGCGAAATGCAGGAGAAGTTTGCGGAGGTCGAGGCGCACTACGGAGCGAACCATCCTGAATACAAAAAGACTGCCGGGCAGATGGCCGAAATCGCCCGGCAGATCGACGCGGCCCGCACCAATATCGCGCAGCGGGTGGAATCGGAGTTTCAGGAGTCGGTGAACCGGGAGAATATGCTGGCGCGCGCCGTGACGGAAACCAAGGCGCAGTTCGACCAGTTGAATGCGCGCTCGTTTGAATACCAATCACTCAAGCGGGAGGCGGAAGGCGATCGCAAGGTTTACGACGAGCTGGTGCGCAAAATCAAGGAAGCCGGCATCAACGCCAGCTTTCAGGACAGCTCGATCCGCATCGCCGACGCCGCGCGGCCGGGAATGAGGCCGGTTTTTCCACGCCTGGGATTGAACCTGCTGGTGGCGCTGTTGCTCTCGACTGTTTTGGGCGCGGTCGCCGCGATTGTGAGCGATTCGCTCGATAAGACCGTGCGCGATCCCGATCTGGTGCCGCGCCTGCTCAACGCCGAAGTGATCGGCTCTCTGCCCCTGGTGAAGGACTGGCGGGCGCGGACCAGCCCTGTGTTGACAGCCGGCGGGAACGGTACCGGCCCGCGCACAGCACTGGCACACGCCCACGAAGACCCTGTCTCGACGGCCTATGGCGAGGCGGTGCGCGCGTTGCGCAACTCGATTCTGCTGGCCGACTTCGACCGGCACGTCCACTCCATATTGATCACGAGCGCGTCGCCGGGGGAAGGGAAGTCGACGATTGCCGCGCACTTGGCGCTCACACACGCGGCGCAGCGGCAGAAAACGCTCTTGATCGACGGCGACATGCGCCGCCCGAGCGTGCACCGCCGATTTCAGATGCCGGGCTCGATCGGGCTATCGAATGTGCTGGTGTCGGGCCTTCCCTGGCGGGATGCGGTGCTGACGCCCACGGGCATGATGCACTTCGATATTCTGCCGGCCGGCCCGCCTTCGCATATCGCGCCCGACCTGATGGGGCAGGGCTTGACGCAGCTATTGGACGAAGCCAGCCGCGAATACGACCTGATCATCCTGGATGCTCCGCCTCTATTGGGCTTCGCCGAGCCGCTCGAAATGGCCACGGCCGTAGACGGGGTGGTGGTGGTGACACGCGCGGGACAGACGCCGCGTAAGGCTGCGGCATCCGTGCTGGGCATTCTGGCGCGCCTGCGCGCCAACACCCTGGGAGTCGTTCTGAACGAAGTGCGTCAGGACACGAGCGAAGGCTATTACTACTACGCACACTACGCGAAGTACTACAAGCAGGGCAAGGGCGCGAAGGCCGGAGCGTGAGCGGACGAGATGAAGACGGTGATTCTGGCCGGGGGTTTGGGGACGCGTCTCGCCGAAGAGACGCAGGTCAAACCCAAACCTATGGTGGAGATCGGCGGCAAGCCCATGCTGTGGCACCTCATGAATATCTATGCCACGTACGGCTTTGCGGAGTTCATCGTCGCGCTGGGATACAAAGGCGAGTGCATCAAAGATTATTTTCTGAATTTCTATGCGCTCAATAATGACCTGACCATCGATCTTTGTAACGGCGATACCGTAATGCACCACAAGCGCCTGCCCGGCTGGCGCGTGCATCTGGTGGATACCGGCCTGCACACCGACACCGGCGGGCGCATCAAACGGCTTCGCGAGTGGATCGGAAACGAGACGTTTCTGCTCACCTATGGTGACGGCGTGGCCGACATCAACATCTGCGACCTGGTCGAATTTCACCGCTCGCATGGGAAGCTGGCTACGGTTTCGGCGGTGCGGCCGCCGGCGCGGTTCGGCGGATTGCGTCTCAATGGCGGCGGGCAAATCGTCGAGTTTACCGAGAAGCCGCAGACGGGCGAAGGCTGGATCAACGGCGGATTTTTCGTCCTGGAGCCGGGTGTGCTCGACTTCATTGCAGGCGACACAACCGTATGGGAGCGCGAGCCGCTCGAGGCCCTGGCGCGCGTGGGCGAGCTGATGGCCTTCTATCACGAAGGCTTCTGGCAGCCCATGGACACCATGCGTGAAAAGATGTTGCTCGAGAAGCTGTGGAACTCCGGCCAGGCGCCGTGGAGGGTGTGGGCGTGAATCCCATTCTGGTGACGGGCGCTTCGGGATTTGTCGGCGGTCACCTGGTGCGCTCTCTGGTGCGACAGGGCTTCGATGTAGTGAGCGTCTTCCACAATTGCCCTGCCGAGGAAGACAAGCGTCACTTCCGCATCGATCTGCGCAATACCGCGGCGCTCGAAAAGCTCTTCCGCCAGTTTCATTTCTCCGCCGTGATGCATCTCGCGGCGGCCGGCGTTTCGAGGGAAGCAGAAACCCTGGAAGACGCGGGTGCGGTCAATATCTGCGCCACCTCCGCGCTGGCCCGCCTGGCGCTCGCCCACGGTGTGGAGCGCTTTGTGAACGTGGGCACGGCATTCGAGTACCGGCCGCAGGCGCAACCCATGGATGAATCCACGCCGCTCGGCGCGCCCAACCTGTATGGCGCATCCAAGGCTGCCGGATGGATGCTGCTCGACGCTATGCACCGCCTGGAAGGGTTGCCGCTGGTCACCTTCCGGCCTTTCAGTATTTACGGCCCTGGCGAGAACGGGGCCAAGCTCGTGCCCTACACGATTTTGCAGGCGCTGGCGGGCGAGCCCATCCGGCTGACGCTCGGCAGCCAGGTGCGCGACTACGTTTTCGTCGAGGATGTGGTGGACGCTTTGCGGCTGGGACTCAGCGCGCCGGCGGCAGTGGGAAAGGTTTTCAATGTCGGCTCTGGTCCGGCGGAAGCGCGCAGTGTGCGACGCGTAGTCGAGGAGATCCTCGAGATGATGGGCGCACCGCCGCGCCTGTGCTGGTTCGATCGCCCCACCCGCGCCAGGTGCGATCCGCCGTATCTGGTCTCCGATCCGACTCGCGCACACGTCGAGCTCGGCTGGCGCCCGCGCGTGAGCCTCGCCGACGGTTTGGCGCGCACCATCGACTCCTACAAATCCGCGGCCGTCAAGGAGCTGTCCGCGTGAAGTGGCTGATCACCGGCGGTGCAGGTTTCATCGGAACCAACGTCGCCCAGGCTCTGGTATGCGCTGGTGATCGCTGCGCACTGGCCGATAACTTCCACCGCGCCGGTGCCAGGTACAACCAGCAGTACCTCCGGGAGCGTTTCGCGCTGCACGTGGATTTTCTCGACGTCCGGTTTCCCGACCAGGTGAACGCCTACTGGCAGGCGCACCACGACGCCGACGTCGTGCTGCATCTGGCTGGGCAGGTGTCGCTGGTAGCCTCGATTCACGATCCCCGATACGATTTCGACACCAACGCGCTCGGCACCTTCAATGTGCTCGAAGCCACACGCCGCCTCCTGCCGGAAGCCAGGGTGATTTACGCCAGCACCAACAAAGTCTACGGCGACTTGCGCGCTCTATGTGTGACCGAAGCCGCCACGCGCTATCTTCTGCCCGATTTCCCCGGCGGCATCGCCGAAGACCTCCCGATCGATCTCCATGGCGGCTATTCCTGTTCCAAGGGCACGGCCGATCAATACGCGCTCGATTATCACCGCGTCTATGGTTTGAGCACGGTGGCGCTGCGGCAGTCGAGCATCTACGGCGGCCGCCAATACGCCTCCGAAGACCAGGGTTGGGTGGCCTACTTCGTGCAAATGGGGGTGGAGCGCCGCACGTTTCGCATCAGCGGCTGCGGCAAGCAGGTGCGGGACCTGCTGCACGTCTCTGATTTGATCGAGTGCTATCGCGCCATTGCCAGGACACCCCGCGAGAGCCTGGCATTCGGCCAGGCATTCAACATCGGCGGCGGACCGCAGTCCAGCCTCTCGCTTGTCGAGCTGTTCCCGCTGCTCGAATCCGAATACGGCTTCCCCATGCAGTACACATCAGGACCGCCGCGAACCGGAGATCAGAAAGTCTTCATTGCCGACATACGCAAAGCCGCTGAGTATCTCGGTTGGAAGCCCACCGTGGCGATCGGCGAGGGCCTGGAAGAGCTGGTCGAGTGGTCGAAATCGAGGTGGGCGGCGTGAAGCTCGACGGTTTCAACATCGCGCGCAGCGCCACGCACGGTCTCGTCGGCTTTGCCGCGCCGGCCCTCATCGTTTTGGTCAGCTACCCCGTTCTGATCCGCCATCTGGGCCCCGCGGCCTTCGGCGTCTATCTGCTGGCGGTCTCGATGAGCGGCGCCGTCATGTTCCTTGATCTCGGATTCTCGGCGGCGACCCTGCGCTTTGTCGCGCAGGACCTGGCCGACAGGCAAGGGAAGGCGGCGGCGGACGTCGTGGCCACATCGCTCGTTTTCTATACCGGCATGGGTCTCGTCGGCGCGCTCTTGATCGCGCTCCTCGCCCCCGTCTGCCCCCGTCTTTTCAAGATCG
>JASHOO010000040.1 GCA_030041035.1 Bryobacteraceae bacterium
TAGGCCCCGAAAATTCCTAAAACCGATCCGAAGGCAGCACCGATGAGGCGTTTGAGGCTAACTTTCTCGACACGCAACTCGAAGAGAATAATGGCCGCTCCGACGAGCAATCCGGCACCCGCTGCAACGAACGGGGAAAGGTGGAAGGGCTGGAAATAGTAGGCGCACGCACTGATTACCAGGATGAAGATGACGCGCACAATCGTAAGGTCGAGCACAAATCACCGCCTCCGGGTGGGGATGAAGTAAGGCAGAAAGTGGCTCACCCGGTGTCATTTCTAACAAAGTCGTGGCAAGAGTATAGCACCGAAGTGACGTGGTGTCTTTCCGGTGTTTCCTGCACGGAACTTTCAGGCGGTCAGAGTCAGGCGGCGTCCCTGGTGATAGTGGGCGAGCTCCGCGTTAGCTTGGGCGATGGTGGCTACCTCGGTTGTGATGCGCTGCAGGTCTTTACCGGGTACAACGACGTAGAGTTCGTCATCACCGAGGCCGGTATATATCCGGTTGCCGATGCATCCGGAGCTGGCGACTGTTCCTTGCGCGAGCGCCGCGGGGAGGGCCATACAAGTGGGGCGCCCGAACATAGGAAGCTGCGCGGCGACTCCGGCGCGGATCGCGGCTTCTTCGAGCAGCATGACGGATGCAGGGCGTCCGGAGAACAGCACCAGATCGGGAGCGACAGGTGCGTCGCTCAGCGGAGCATAGATGACGACGGCAGGCGCCTTCGGAAGCTGGAAAACGCCGGGGATGTCTTCCATCTTGATGTAGCCAGCGCCGGCCATGAGGCCGAGAGCCTGTTCGAGTTCGGGCGCGCGTTCCGAGGGCAGCGCGATATTGTGCGTGTAACTGCCGATGGGGCAGTTGTAGTGGTCGCCGGGTACGGTGTAGAAGGTTCGGCCCTCGGCGGCGATGCGCCAGAAGCTGCAACCGGAAGGTTGCGTGCCGGAAAACTTCTCCACGCCCGTGGGCGGGGTCTCGCGAAACGCCACGGCCACGGGGCGACGATGTAAATTCACGGATTGCGTGATCTGCTGTTCAATCTGTTGGTAGGTTGGCATGATTACCGGATGTACTGTCTCAAGTATCGCGCGCTTTGGATCAGCGACGCTTTGCGTTTCTCGAGCGAACCCTCGAAGGAGCGATCCTCGACTTCCACGCAGACGGCTCCGTCGTAACCAGTATCAGTGAGCACGGAGAAGAAGCGGCTCCAGTTGACGTCGCCCAAACCGGGAATTTTCGGCGTGTGGAAATCGTTGGGATGGGCCATGATGCCGACATCGTTCAGGCGGTCCTGATCGAGCCGCACGTCCTTGGCATGCACATGAAAGAGGCGGCTGCGGAACTCGCGTAGCGGCTTCAAGTAGTTCATGCGCTGCCAAATGAAATGCGAAGGATCGAAATTGAGGCCGAAGTTGGGGCTGGGAATATCCTCAAACATACGGCGCCAGATCTTGGGCGAAGTGGCGAGGTTCTTTCCACCGGGCCACTCGTCCTTGGTGAACGCCATGGGGCAGTTCTCGATGCCGATCTTGACGCCGTGATCTTCTGCGAACTGGATCAGAAGGCGCCACGTTTCGAGGAAACGCGGCCAGTTGTCATCCACAGACTTGGTCCAATCGCGCCCGATGAACGTATTGACGACGCTCAGGCCCAATACTCTTGCGGCCTGGATGACACGGCGAATGTGCTCGACGTAGATACGGGCTTCGGCGGGATCGGGCGCCAGAGGGTTGGGATAGTAACCAAGGCCACTGATGGCGATGCCGGCGCGGGCCATCTGGTCGCGCACGCGGGAGGCGTCGTCTTTGGTGAACCCGGCGACATCAATGTGGGTAACGCCGGCATAACGGCGTTCGGCCTTCCCCTTGGGCCAGCACATTACCTCGACGCACTCGTAACCATTTTCCGCTGCGAATGCGGCGATTTGTTCCAGTGTGAGTTCCGGCAAGATAGCCGTGACAAAACCCAGCTTCATCATCCGGATTAGTATGGCACAGCGCGTGAAGCCGTCAGTATCCGGCGGGGTGCGCGCCTGCTACCGCCTGAATTGCCTCGAGGCCCAAACGGCGTCGGCAGTCATCGAGCATGGGCGCAGTGCGCGAAGCTCCGACTCGACTGACGCCGATCTCTCTGATGCGAAGAAGCATGTCGAGATCGCGAACGCCACCCGCCGCCTTGACCTGCACGTGCGGAGGTGAGTGCTTGCGCATCAACTGTAGATCTTCGAGTGTGGCACCACCGGTGCCGTAGCCGGTCGACGTTTTGACCCAATCGGCGCCCAGCTCACCAGAAATTTCGCAGAGGCGGATTTTTTGCGCTTCATTGAGGTAGCAGTTCTCGAAGATGACCTTGACCTTTTCGCCTGCCTCGTGCGCGGTATCGATGACGGCACAGATGTCATCGCGAACGTAGCTCCAATCTCCGGTCAGCACTTTGCTGATGTTTACGACCATATCGAGCTCTTCGCCGCCATCCGCGAGCGCCTGGCGCGCTTCAGCCAGCTTGACAGCGGTGGTGTGGCCGCCATGCGGAAACCCGATGGTCGTGCTGGCCTTCACCGTGCTGCCGCGCAGCCGCTCGGCGCAGCGCTTCAAATAATAGGGCAGGATGCAAACGCTAGCGACGTCGTAGGCTAACGCGAGCTGGATGCCTGGTTCGAGGTCATTTGCGCTAAGCGTTGGGCTTAACAGCGAGTGGTCGATCATTTTGGCAATGTCTTCGTAACCGTAATGCATATCCGTCCTTCTTTCAGACGCATCTCTGCGCGGCTACTCGCCACCGCTGGAACGGGAAGCGCCGCGGTTTATCCAGCTCGCCTTGAGGAAATCGCGGTTCATTCGCGCAATCGCTTCCAGGCTGATCTGCTTGGGGCAAACGGCCTCGCACTCGCCGATGTTCGTGCAGCTCCCGAACTTCTCGGCAGCGTGCTGGGCCACCATGCGAAGCGCGCGTTCGCAACGTTCGGGCTGGCCCTGCGGCAGCACACCAAGATGGGTGATCTTGGCACCGGTAAACAGCGAAGCCGAGGCGTTTGGGCAAGCCGCCACGCACGCGCCGCAGCCGATGCATGCGGCAGCGTCCATAGCCAAATCAGCTTTTTGCTTGGGAACCAGGATCACGTTACCATCGGGCGCGCTCCCAGCGGGAACCGAAACGAAACCGCCCGCTGCAATGATCCGGTCGAACGCGCTGCGATCCACTGCCAGATCCTTGATGATGGGAAACGCGCGCGCCCGCCAGGGCTCAAGATACAGCACATCGCCGTCGCGGAACCTTCGCATATGAAGCTGGCAGACGGTAGTGCCGCGCCGCGGGCCGTGTGCCACGCCGTTGATCATGAAGCCGCACATGCCGCAGATTCCCTCACGGCAATCGCTGTCAAAGGCTACGGGGTCATCGCCCCTGAGCGTCAGTTCCTCGTTCAGCACATCCAGCATTTCCAGAAACGACATGTCCGGGTTCACATTCCGGGCTTCGTACTGAACCATGCGGCCGAGATCGTTGGCGCTTTTCTGCCGCCAGATGTGGAGCGTGAGGCGCATGGCTACTTGTAACTCCGTTGCGAAGGGTGCACGTACTCGAATTCGAGCGGCTCTTTGTACAACGCGGGCGCTTGCCCGAGACCTTGAAACTCCCAGGCTGCCACGTAGGAGTAATGCTCGTCGTCGCGCAAGGCCTCTCCATCCGGCGTCTGATACTCCTCGCGAAAGTGTCCGCCGCAGGATTCTTCGCGATGAATTGCATCGCGACACATCAGCTCGGCGAGTTCGAAGAAATCGGCCACGCGCCCGGCGTGTTCGAGCGCTTGATTGAACTCCTCTGCGCCTCCGAGCACGTCCACGTTGCGCCAGTATTCCTCACGCAACTCGCGAATCTTGCCGGCCGCAGATTCCAGGCCCTGCATGTTGCGCGACATGCCGCAATAATCCCACAACAGTTTTCCCAGTTCCCGATGAAATGAAGTGACCGTGCGCTTGCCCTTAATCGACAAAAGCCGGGTGATCATGGCAGCGACTTCAGCTTCTTCCCGTTTGAACTCAGCGTAGTCGGGCTGGACCTTTTCGAGTTTGTTGCTTGCCAGATAACTGCCGACCGTGTACGGCAGTATGAAGTAACCGTCCGCGAGGCCCTGCATAAGAGCGCTGGCCCCCAGGCGATTGGCGCCGTGGTCGGAGAAGTTAGCCTCGCCGATCGCAAAAAGTCCCGGAATCGTGCTCATCAATTGATAATCGACCCAGAGTCCGCCCATGGTGTAATGAATCGCCGGGTAGATACGCATGGGAACTTTGTACGGATCCTCGCCGGTGATGCGCTCGTACATGTCGAACAGATTCCCGTAGCGTTCGCGAATGCCTTCCACGCCAAGGCGCTTCATGGCGTCCGTGAAATCCAAATACACGCCAAGGCCGGTCTCGCCGACGCCGCGCCCTTCATCGCAGACGGCTTTCGCATTGCGCGAGGCCACGTCGCGCGGCACCAGATTGCCGAAGCTCGGGTAACGTCTTTCCAGGTAGTAATCGCGCTCGGACTCGGGAATCTGGTCGGTCGGCCGCTGGTCACGGGTTTTGAGGGGTACCCAGATGCGGCCGTCGTTGCGCAGCGATTCACTCATGAGCGTGAGCTTGGATTGATAGTCGCCGGAGACAGGGATGCAGGTGGGGTGAATCTGCGTGAAACAGGGGTTGGCGAATGCCGCGCCGTGTTTATATGCGCGCCAGATAGCCGTGCAATTGGATCCGCGGGCGTTGGTCGAAAGGTAGTAGACGTTACCGTAGCCGCCTGTCCCGAGCACAATCGCGTCTGCTGCATAAGATTCGATCTTGCCGGTGATCAGGTCGCGAGTGATAATGCCGCGCGCTTTGCCTTCCACGACTACCAGGCTGAGCATTTCGCAGCGCGGAAACATTTTTACGGTTCCCGCCGTCACCTGCCGTTCCAGCGCCTGGTAAGCGCCCAGCAACAACTGTTGGCCTGTCTGGCCGCGGGCGTAGAAGGTGCGTGAGACCTGCGCACCGCCGAAAGAGCGATTGGCCAACGTTCCGCCGTACTCGCGTGCGAACGGGACGCCTTGCGCCACACACTGATCGATGATATTGACGCTGATTTGCGCGAGGCGATAGACATTCGACTCACGCGAGCGGAAATCGCCGCCCTTCACCGTGTCGTAGAAGAGGCGGTAAATGCTGTCACCATCATTTTGATAGTTCTTGGCAGCGTTGATGCCGCCTTGCGCTGCGATCGAATGCGCGCGCCGGGGACTGTCCTGGAAGCAGAAGCACTGCACGTTGTAGCCCAGCTCGCCCAGAGTTGCGGCGGCCGAGCCTCCAGCCAGGCCGGACCCGACGACGATAATGTTGTACTTCCGCTTGTTCGCCGGGTTGACCAGCTTCATTTCAAATCTGGCTCTGTCCCAGCGCTGTTCAATGGGCCCGGAAGGAGTCTTCGAGTGGAGTTCCATCACAGGTTTCCGCCTACAAAGCCGGTCATGACGGAGATGGGGATGGAGATAAAGCCCGCTGTGATGAGCACTGCTACCGCCGCCGCAGCACGCTTAATGACTGGCGTATAGCGCGGATGGCTCAGTCCGAGGGTCTGAAACATGCTCCAGATTCCATGATAGAGATGCGCACCCAGCAGCAACATCGCGATGATGTAGAAGATCGAGACGGGAACGCGCTGGAAACTGTAAACCAAATTTTCGTAGGCGTGCAGTTCCTGATACTGCGGCGTGTTGGCGGCTCCCGTCGTGAGATCGAGGAGGTGGTAGATGACGAATGCGGCGATCATGGCGCCGCTCCAGATCATCGAACGGGAAGCAACGTTTGATCCGATCGCTTCCTTCTTGACGTAGCCGATGGCCGAGCTTGCTGCTTGAGGATGGTGAGCTGGATGGACGCGGTGATGTGCAACACGACGCAAACCAGAAGCAGCAATCGCACTCCCCACAGCAGCACCGGCATAGAATGCAGAAAGGCGGCGTAACGGTCCATCTGTTCAGCGCCCAGATATACCTGCAAATTACCTGCGAGGTGGCCGACCACATAGCCGAACAGCACGGCCGCCGTGACGGCCATGACGGCCTTTTTTCCTATGGATGCCTGATAAAGGCGGACGGCTTTGTGCAGTTGACTATCGACGGCGGCAGAACTCATATCTCCTTGGAACGATGCAAGACAAACCGACCGCTTCACATTTCGAGGCGTGAAACTCCAGTATACAATTCCGGAAGCGTGCTGCTCAGCAGCTTTCCTATAATAGTTGCAATGTCTGCTCCTGTCGCGGAACTCGCTTCGCGCGAGGTGATTTCCAAATACGAGACGGTGATCGGCCTGGAAGTGCACGTGCAGTTAGCCACGGCCAGCAAGATTTTTTGCAGTTGTCCGACGAGTTTCGGCGCACCGCCCGACACGAATGTCTGCCCGGTCTGCCTGGGATTGCCGGGCGCGCTGCCGGTGCTGAGCCGTGAAGCTGTCGAGATGGCCATGCGCGCCGCGATGGCGCTTAACTGCACAATCCGTCGGGTGTCTCGTTTTGCGCGCAAGAACTACTTTTATCCTGACCTGCCCAAGGGGTACCAGATCTCGCAGTACGACGAGCCCATTGCCGAGCACGGGTGGCTGGATATCTCGATGGACGGGACGCACAAACGCATCGGCATCACTCGGGTACACATGGAAGACGACGCAGGCAAGAGCATCCACGAAGGATTTCGCGATTCCGACCGCTATTCCTACGTCGATCTCAATCGTTGCGGGACGCCGCTTATCGAGATTGTGACCGAGCCGGACATGCGCAGCTCGGACGAAGCTTACGCGTTTCTGACTGAGCTCAAGCAGACGATGCAATTCATCGAAGTCTCGGCCTGCGACATGGAGAAGGGCCAGCTTCGTTGCGACGCCAACGTGTCCGTGCGATTGAAAGGCGCAGAAAAGTTAGGAACCAAGGCGGAAGTCAAGAACCTGAACTCGTTCCGGTTTTTGAAAATGGCGCTAGATTATGAAATTGCCCGGCAGGTCGCGGTGATTGAAGCCGGGGGCCGCATCGTGCAAGAAACTCGCCTCTACGATGTTGCCAGTGGCGAGACGATCGGCATGCGCAGCAAGGAATCCGCTCACGATTACCGCTATTTTCCAGAGCCGGATCTGGTGCCGCTGCGCATCAGTGAAGCGTGGCAAGAGCGCGTGCGAGCCGCAATGCCGGAGCTGCCGGCCAAGAAACGCGAACGCTTCATGACGGATTACAAGCTGTCGGAATACGATGCCAATTGGCTGACCGCCGATCGCGTGGTGAGCGAGTTTTTCGAGGCGACGGCCAGGATCTCGGGCGATCCGAAGGAAGCGGCCAACTGGGTGATGGGCGACTTGGCCGCTGTTTTGAAGGCTCAAGGCAAAGAGATTGCTGACTCGCCGGTGAGTGCTCAGAGTCTGGGTGAGTTACTCGCGGTGAAAGGAAAAGGCGAAATCAGCGGCAAACTCGCGAAGGAGATCTTCGCCAAGATGGCGGCGACAGGCGACCCACCGGCCGCCATCATCGAGCGCGAAGGCCTGAAACAGATCAGCGATACGGGTGCGCTGGAGAAAATTGTAGACGACGTAATCGCGGCCAATCCGAAGCAACTTGAGCAATACCGCGGCGGAAAAATCACGGTTCTGGCATTCTTCGTAGGGCAAGTGATGAGGGCCTCGCGCGGCCAGGCGAATCCGGCGGCGGTGAATGAATTACTCCGAAGGAAATTGGGCTAAAATCTAGATCCATGCTGAAAGAAGGGGACAAAGCTCCCGAAATCAAACTCCAGACCGACGCCGACGAGCCCTTTCAGCTCTCCAAGCTGAAAGGGCAAAAGGTAGTTCTTTATTTTTTTCCGCGTGCTGACACGCCGGGTTGCACGATCGAGTCGTGCGACTTCCGCGATGCCATCAAGCAATTCCACAAGAAAGAAGCGGTGGTGCTGGGGATCTCACCGGATACGCCACGCGCGCAAGCGCGTTTCAAGGAGAAGTACAAGCTGCCGTTCACGCTGCTGTGTGATGTCGATAAGAAAACTGCCCAAGCCTACGGCGTCCTCAAAGAGAAAAACATGTACGGAAAGAAGGTGATCGGCATCGCGCGCACGACGTTTGTCATCGGCGAAGACGGTAAGATCGAAAAAATCTTCACCGGCGTTAAGCCTGAGGGCCACGCCAGCGAGGTTCTCTCAGCTCTTTAATTCCACAATGGTGGCACCGGCCCCGCCCTCGTGCCGCGGGGCTTCGTAGTATTTTTCGACGTGCGGATTCGATGCCAACAGCTTCCAGATGGCTTTGCGCAACACTCCCATGCCGTGGCCATGCACGATTCGCACGCGTGTTGCCGTCGCCATGACGGCGCTATCCAGAAATTTTTCCACGTGCTCTGAGGCCTCCTCAGCGTGTTCGCCAATCACGTTGATTTCCTGCACCAGAGGATTCAACTCCGGCGCAGGGTGGAAGGTAACGTTTTTTGGTAGCTTGGCTCCGGCATCGGCAGGTAACAACACTTCGACCACATCGTCGGGTGAGACCTGCATCTTCATGAACCCGGCTTCGACCTCGATGCGGTCCGGACCGAGCACGCGCCGCACACGTGCCGGTTCGCGAATTCCCTGCACTCGCACGCGCGCTCCTTCCACAATCTTCGGCCGACGTCCCAGCTCGCCTTGCCGGGCGTCGTCTTGTGTCGAGAGCACCGTAGTATCGAATTCCTCGCGCAACTCGCGCTTGG
>JASHOO010000373.1 GCA_030041035.1 Bryobacteraceae bacterium
TCGAATTCGAAACGTCTGGTGGAGGTCGGCGAGAATTCCGGAGTGCGTTCTTATCTGGTGAACGACTGGGGCGATGTGGACCAGGAATGGTTAACCGGCGTGCGGAACATAGCTGTGACGGCTGGGGCATCGGCGCCGGAACATCTGGTGGATCAGCTGATTGGTTCGCTCAGAGACCATGGCTTCCATCAGTTGGAGGAAGTGGAGCTGGTGGAGGAAGACGTGCGGTTTTCACTGCCCGGAGAGCTGGCGCATGCGAATTCCGCTTTAACGACAATTTCCACCCGATGAGCCCAACCGTTGAACTAAAACGCACCCTGATTCATGCGATTCCGGCAGCCGTGGAGCGCGGCGCGGCGGCACTGGTGGAGCAGCAGGATGCGGGCGGCTACTGGTGCGCGGAACTGACGGCCGACACCACGCTCGAATCGGATTACATCCTGCTGCAACTGTGGATGCATCCGCCGGTCAATGGCGTGTGGAACCCGCCCACCCTGCCGCTGGTTCATAAAGCGGCGCAATCGATTCTTGCCCGGCAGCTTCCCGACGGCGGCTTCAACATCTACCAGCAGGGGCCGACAGAAGTGAGCGCTACGGTGAAGGCCTATTGCGCGCTCAAGCTGGCCGGGTTGAGCGTCGACGACCCTCGGCTGGCGCGCGCGCGAGAGTGCATCCTGGCGCGCGGCGGGCTCCAGGCGGCGAACAGCTACGTCAAGATCAATCTCAGCCTGTTCGATCTCTACCCGCGCGAGCATGTCCCGACGATCCCGCCAGAGCTGATCCTGCTCGGCAATATCCTCTATCAGATGTCGTCGTGGACCCGGGCGATTGCCGTGTCGCTGTCGCTGGTGCATTCACACAACCCGCGGCGTCCGGTACCTTCCGGCTTTACGCTTGAGGAGTTGTTCGTTCCCGGCGTGAGCCCGGCGTTCCGCATCGACGAGGAATGGTTCACGTGGCGGAACATGTTTGTACGCATCGACCGGATGCTGAAATTCTGGGAGCGGCACGCGCCGCGCACGATCCGGCGCCGGGCGATTCGCAAGGCGGAGCGATGGATGCTCGATCACTGCCAGGATGCCGACGGTTTAGGGGCGATTTATCCGCCCATGATGTACACCATCATGGCACTCGACGTCCTGGGGTATGGCGAAGATCATCCGGCGCGCCAGGAAGCCGTGCGTCAGTTCAACCGCCTGCTGGTGGATGATGGGGGGCGGTACCTGTTCTTCCAGCCGTGCTTTTCGCCGGTGTGGGATACGGCGATCGCGATGTTCGCGCTGGGAGACGCAGGTGTGGCCCGCGAGGCGGTTGCACGCGCCGCCAACTGGCTTCTCGAAAAAGAGATCCGGCAAAAAGGGGACTGGTCAGTCAAGCTGCCGAAGACCGAGCCTTCCGGCTGGGCGTTCGAGTTCACCAACGCGCACTATCCGGACATCGACGACACAGCCATGGTGCTGCTGGGCCTGAGCCGCGCGCGCGCCAGCGACGCGGCGGCGCAGCGGGCCACCGAGCGGCGGGCATTGCGCTGGATTCTGGATATGCAGTCGTCCGACGGCGGTTGGGCGGCATTCGACAAAGACAACAACTGGGAATTTCTCAGCAACGTTCCGTTTGCGGATCACAACGCCATGCTCGATCCCACCTGCGCGGACATCACCGGCCGTGTGCTGGAAGCACTGGGCGCGTTCGGGCTGACGCGTCATCATCCCGAGGTACGGCGCGGGGTGGATTACCTGGTGCGCACGCAGCAGCCGGATGGAAGCTGGTATGGCCGCTGGGGTGTAGCGTACATTTATGGCACCTGCTTTGCGCTGCGCGGCCTGCGAGCGGTGGGCGAGAGCGACCGTGAGGTGCACGTGTTGCGTGCCGGTGAATGGCTGCGCGCGATTCAGAACGCCGATGGCGGCTGGGGCGAAAGCTGCGCCAGTTACGACAACGGCGCGTACACGCCGGCCCAGAGCACGCCTTCGCAGACGGCGTGGGCGGTTCTCGGTTTGCTTGCGGGCGGCGACACCACCAGCCGCAGCCTGCATCAGGGAATTGAATACCTGCTCGAATCGCAGCGGCCGGACGGTTCCTGGAACGAGGCGCTCTCGACCGGCACGGGTTTTCCGAAAGTCTTTTATCTGACGTATCATCTTTACCGGCTGTACTTCCCGCTGCTGGCTCTCGCTGAATTTGCCAAGATCAACAATCCAAGTGCGACGGAGCAATAATGCGATTTCCACTTTCCATGACGGCCGGCATGGCCGGGTACATTTTCAAAAACAAGATGCGGCCGCGGCCGGAGTGGCAGAAGACGGCCGCAGCGGCGGCGGATGCTTCGAATCCTTTTCGCATCCTGCCGGCGCGCACAGCAGAGAGTGGCCAACGGCAACCGCATCCTCTCATCCATAAGCGATTCCCGATTGTCCTGATGCTTGAGCCGCTGCACGCTTGCAACCTGACGTGCACGGGCTGCGGGCGGATCCGCGAATACGAATCGACCATCACGGAACGGATCCCGCTCGAGGAATGTCTGGTAGCGGTGGATGAGTGCGGCGCGCCCATGGTATCGATTTGCGGCGGCGAGCCCATGATGTATCCGCAGATCGGGCCGCTGGTGGCCGGGATTCTGGAGCGCGGCAAGCACATTTACCTCTGCACCAACGGCATGTTCATTGTGAAGCGCCTCCATGAGTTCACGCCCGACCGGCGCTTTTTCTTCAACGTTCATCTCGACGGCCTGGAGAAGACGCACGATATCTGCGTGGAAAAAGAAGGCGTGTTCCGGGAGGCGATCGAGGGAATCCGGGCGGCCAAGAAAGCCGGTTTCATGGTGTGCACCAATACCACGATCTATAAAGAAACCGACATGAAGGAGATCGAGGCGCTATTCGAATACCTGGAGCAGTTTGACGTGGATGGCCACCAGCTTTCGCCCGCCTACGGTTACTCAGCGGTGAACGATCGCGAGATTTTCATGACGCGCGACGACATCCATGAAAAGTTCAAAGACGTCGACCGGATGTTCAAGCGTTTCCGCCTGAACCAGACTCCCATGTACCTGGAATTCCTGAAGGGCGATCGCGACCTTCCCTGCACCGCCTGGGGTAATCCGACGTACAACATCAAGGGATGGAAAGGCCCCTGTTATCTGATTACGGACGCGCATTACAAAACGTTCGAAGCGCTGATGACGCAGACGCCTTGGGACAATTACGGACACGGCAACGATCCCCGGTGCGAACACTGCATGGTGCATTGCGGCTATGAGCCGTCGGCGGCGCTGGGAATCAACGCCAGACTGGCAGACAGTTTCAAAATGCTGAGCTGGGCGTTGCGGTAGCACGTTCCGGCGTTTCCCAGTGAAGCCCACGCTTGTTACCGGCGCAACGGGATTTATCGGCTGGCACGTGGCGCGGCTGCTGGGAGAACGGGGCCACAAAGTACGGGCGTTGTTGCGGCCGTCGAGCACGCTGCGGGAGCTCGACGTGGAGCCTGTGCGGGGCGATTTGCGAGATGCCGGTTCGCTGGATCGCGCGGTGGTGGGATGCGGCATGGTTTTTCACGTGGCCGCGGATTACCGGTTGTGGGCGCGCGACCCGAACGAGCTGTACGAGTCGAACGTGGAGGGCACGCGTCATTTGCTGGAGGCGGCGCGTCGGGCGGGAGTAGATCGGGTCGTGTACACAAGCACGGTGGGCTGTATCGGAATTCCCAAGGATGGGTTGGGAGATGAGACGGTGCCGGTGACGCTCGAACAGATGGCGGGAGCGTATAAGCGCTCCAAGTTTTTGGCGGAACGCGTGGCGTTGGATTTTGCGGCGTCGGGTTTCCCGGTGGTGGTGGTGAATCCTACGGCGCCGGTAGGCGATCACGATGTGAAGCCGACGCCCACGGGAAAGATCGTGCTGGATTTTTTGAAGGGCGGACTGCCGGCGTTTATCGATACCGGTCTGAATTTAGTGGATATACGGGAAACGGCGGAGGCGCATTGGCTGGCGGCGGAGCGCGGAAGGCCCGGCGAGCGGTACATCGTGGGATCGGAGAATCTGACTCTGGCGGCAATTCTGCAGAAACTGGCGCGTTTGACGGGAAGGGAAGCGCCGCGCGTGAAGCTGCCGTACGCGGTAGCCTATGCGGCCGGGGTGGTGACAACGGGCTGGGCACGCGTGACCGGCCGGCCTCCCATCGCGCCGCTCGACGCGGTGCGCATGGCGAAAAAGAAAATGTTCGTTTCGATTGAGAAGGCGCGTCGCGAGCTGGGATTTTCTCCCGGGCCGGTGGATGGCGCGCTCGGGCGCGCCGTGGAATGGTTTCAGGCGAACGGCTACTGCTGATCGCCTCGGAAGCGCGCGAGTTCCGGGGGTTGTTGAAGTTTTGCCGGAAGGTGAGGAGGCTTACATGGCCGGTGCATTGGGCGCGCGCGGTGGAACTGAACGGGCGCGAGACCTGGCTGGTAGCCAACGGCGCCGGGCCGGCACGGGCGGCGCAAGCGGTGGACGTGGCGTGGTCGTTCGGAAAGCCGGGATTGATTTGTAGCATGGGATATTGCGGCGCGCTGGTGGAAGAACTGAATGTGGGTGCGATATTTGTCGCTGAGCGGGTACACACGTGTGACAGGGAGTATATGATGGTGCGTCCCGAATGCGAGCGGCCGTTTCACGCCGGGATGCTGGCGTCCATCGGCCATGTGGCGCAAACCGCGGAGGAAAAAACAGAGCTGCGCCGGCGCGGCGCGTCGGCAGTGGAGATGGAGGCCGCCGGCGTGGCAGCCAAGGCGGAAGAGCTCGGCGTCCCGCTTTGCTGCATAAAGTCGGTGACGGATCTGGCGGGTGAGAATCTCCATTTGGACTTGAATGCGGCGCTCCATGCGGATGGAAGATTCGATACAATGCAGTTAATTGCGGCATCCTGCCGCCGGCCCCTTAAATTACTGCCGGAGTTACTGCGCCTTGGGAAACGCAGCCGCACGGCTTCCCGGGCGTTGGGAGAATTCATTGGCCATTGCCGATTTTGAGACCGCGGTTCCCACGACGATGCGGGCCGCCGTGTACAAAGGCGACAGCGTAGTTGCCGTGGAGCACGTGCCGACGCCGGCGATCGGACCGGGCGAACTGCTGGTGCGTGTGGAGGCGTGCGGAGTCTGCCACACGGATCTCAAGAAAATCGAGTACAACCTGCTGGCGCCGCCGCGGATCTATGGGCACGAAACGGCGGGGGTGGTGGCGCGTGTGGGATTCGGCGTGCGGAATTTCGCGCCGGGTGACCGCGTGGTCGTGTTTCACCACATCCCTTGTTCCCGCTGCTTCTACTGCCGCAAGAAGCTGTACGCGCAGTGCCCGGTGTACAAGAAAGTCGGTGTGACAGCCGGGTTCGAGCCGGCGGGCGGCGGTTTCTCGCAATTTGTGCGCGTGATGGATTGGATCGTGGAGCGCGGCGTGGAGAAGATTCCCGATGGCGTCTCTTTCGAGCGGGCCTCGTTTGTGGAGCCGGTGAACACGTGCCTGAAAGCGGTAGTCCAGTGCGCGCCCGCGGCCGGGGAAGTCGTGCTGATTCTGGGACAGGGGCCGATTGGGTTGCTGTTCACGATGCTGGTCCGGCGTTGGGGCGCGCGTGTCATTGCTACAGAAACAATCGCCAGCCGCCGGGAACTCGCGTTGCGTTGCGGCGCCGAGCAGGCGCTCGATCCGCGATCCACGGATGTGACGACGTCGGTGACGTCGTTGACCGAAGGCCGCGGCGCCGATCTGGTGATTCTGGCGGCCGCCGCGCCGGGATTGGTGGAGCAGGCGGTTGCGTGCTCGCGGCCGGGTGCGCGTATTCTGCTTTTTGCGCAAACCGCAAACCAGGAGAAAATCGAGCTGTCGGGAGCTGCCGTATGCGTGGGCGAGCGCACCATTTTCGGTTCTTATAGCGCTTCGGTGGATCTGCAAAAGCAATCCGCGGAGCTAGTTTTTTCCGGTGAGTTGCCGGTCGATCTACTGGTTTCCCACCGCTTGCCACTGGCTAAGGTAGGTTCAGCGTTTGACTTAGCGTTGCATCCCGACGCTGAATCGTTAAAAATAATTCTAGAGCCTCAAAGGTGGACCGAGTGAATAATCAAATGATGGCGGCAGTGCTCTACGGCAGGGAAAACTTGCAGGTAGAGCCGATAGCCGTTCCGAGTCTTCAGAAAGGCGACATTCTCGTTCGTGTTCGCGTGGCCCTCACCTGCGGCACTGATGTAAAAGTATTCCGGCGCGGCTACCATGCGCGCATGATCGTTCCGCCTGCAGTATTCGGGCACGAATTGGCGGGCGACGTCGTGGCGCTGAGCGAGGACGTCACGGAATTCTCGGTTGGCCAGCGGGTAGTGGCCGCCAATTCAGCACCCTGTGACAGGTGTTATTTCTGTCACAATGGCTTGGAAAACCTTTGTGAAGATCTGCTCTTTAATAACGGCGCTTACGCCGAGTATATCCGCATTCCCGCGCGCATTGTAGCGCGTAATACGTACCAAATTCCCGCCGGAGTCTCGTACCAGGATGCCGCCCTGGTGGAGCCGCTGGCTTGCGTGCTGCGAGGTCTTGAGGAAACCGGAATCCAGGCAGGCGATTCACTGGCCATCATCGGGCTGGGGCCGATCGGGCTGATGTTCGTGCGCCTCGCGAAGCTGTATGGCGTGCGCGTGATCGCCATCGGCAGGCGGAAAACGCAGCTCGATCGCGCGGCTGCGGCAGGCGCCGATGAGCTGATCTCGACCGAACGGATTTCCCGTCCGTCAGACGTCGTGCGCAACCTGACTGGAGGCCGAGGCGCCGACGTGGCGATTGAAGCGGTCGGCAACCCCGAGACGTGGGATTGGGCCGTGGATATGGTGCGGCGCGGGGGTACGGTTAACTTTTTCGGCGGTTGCCCCAATGAAAGCAGGGTCAGTCTGGATACCTCGCTGCTGCATTACTCCGAGATTACCTGCAAGGCGAGCTTCCATCACACGCCTTTTCACATTCGCAAGGCGCTGGACATCATTTGCGACGGCGATATTCGCGCGTGCGATTTCGTGAATCGCGAAGAGCCGCTCACCAAACTGCTCGAGGTGATGCGCCATTTGATGAGCCACAACGGCCACCTGAAGACGGCCATTCTCCCGTAAACCCTGCGCTGGTGTTCCTCGCCCCCAAAGATTTTGTCCGCAATCCGGCGGCCATGGCTGCAGTTTGCGCGCTTCCTGAGGCCGAGGAGTACACACGATGGCTCGCCACCCACCACTACGAGAATTTTCATGTGGTGAGCTGGCTGCTTCCCAAGCGGCTGCATCAGGATTTTTACAACGTTTACGCTTACTGCCGCTGGGCCGACGACCTGGGTGATGAGATCGGCGATACATCCGAAAGCCTGCGCCTTCTGGCCTGGTGGCGCGAGGAGCTGCGCGCCATGTACGCGGGCGAAGTCCGGCACCCGGTGTTCGCCGCGTTGCGCGAAACTGTGGAGCGTTACGCGATTCCGCAGCAGCCGTTCGACGACTTGATCCGCGCTTTCGAGCAGGACCAGACGGTCACGCGATACGGCAATTGGGAGGAGCTGTTTGGATATTGCCGCTACTCCGCAAATCCGGTAGGGCGGCTGGTTCTGTATTTGTGCGGTTATTCCGACGACGGGCGGCAAGGGCTGTCGGACGCCACGTGCACGGCTTTACAGCTTGCCAATTTCTGGCAGGATGTGACGGTCGATTGGGAGAAAGGCCGCGTCTACATTCCACTCGAGATTTTGGAGCGGCACGGATCGTCGGTGGAGGAGATCGCCGCGCGGCGCGCTACGCCCGGGTTCGCCGCGGCCATGCGCGATGTTGTCGACTGCGCGCGCAAATTGTTTCTCGAAGGGCTGCCGCTCGCAGGCATGGTCGATCGCCGCCTTGCTGTGGATATCGAGCTGTTCAGCCGCGGAGGAATGCGTGTGCTGGATAAGATCGCCGCGCAAGGTTATGACGTGCTTTCACGCCGGCCCGCCATCTCGAGGACCGAGCGCGTCTGGATTCTTTTGGGCACACTCGCGCGCGCTGCTCTGGCGCGTGCGGCGTGATGCCGTCCGTCGCCGAGTCCTACGCCTTTTGCAGGAGCGTGGCCCGGAAACGCGCCCGAAATTTTTACTACTCCTTCGTCCTGTTGCCTCGCGAGCAGAGCGACGCCATGTGCGCCATTTACGCGTTCATGCGCTATTGCGATGATCTGAGCGACGAGCCCGGCGCATCGCGTGAGGCCATGGAACGCTGGCGCGCCGCCTTGACGGACGCACTCCGGGGCAAGTTCGACGGCTACCCTGCGTGGCCCGCATTTCACGAAACCGTCGAGCGCTACCACATCCCGCACGACTACTTTTTCCAGATGATTGAGGGTGTCACCTCGGACCTCGAGCCGCGCTCGTTCGAGACTTTCGATGAGCTGTATCGCTACTGCTACCAGGTGGCCTCGGTAGTGGGATTGTGTACGATTCACGTCTTCGGTTTTGCATCGCAGGACGCGCTGCCGCTCGCGGAGAAGTGCGGCATAGCGTTCCAGTTGACCAACATCCTGCGCGACATCGCCGAGGATGCCGCCCGCGGGCGTGTTTATCTGCCGGCTGAGGATCTGCAGCGATTCGCCGTCGATCCCCACCAACTTCGCGCCGGGCAGCCGGGCGACGCGCTCCAGCGTCTCATGAGGTTTGAGGCCGACCGGGCGCGCTCTTACTACCGGGACTCGCAACCGCTCGTGGAGCTGATCAGCAACCGTAGCCGCCCCGCACTCCGCGCTCTCATCGGCATCTATTCGCGCTTGCTCTCGCGCATCGAGGAGCGGAACTTTGATGTGTTTACCGAGCGAGTGGCGCTTCCGGCCGCCGAAAAGTGCTGGATCGTGCTGCGCGCGTGGATGGGCCGTTAAGTGCGAGGCGTGACTCGCTCCTGGTCGGGTTTTCTTCCGACAAACAGGAAGTGATCCGACGCCCCCAAACCTTCCGGTGTGATTCCGGTTTGTTCCACCAGATCGATCCAGGCCTCGGCCTGATCCGGCGCGAGGCCGCGCAGATTCGTCTGCCAGGCGGCGGTGAACGATTCAACCCCCATCAGCAGGAACTGCTCAAACTGCTCCTGGAAAAGCTTACGAAATTCGGCAACTGTTGAGAGATGCCCGAATCCCAGCGGCGGTGCGTGATCCGGATCCAGGTTGCCGTCGCGCAGAAACTGCTCGTGAAAAGTGCGGCGCGCCACCGCCTCCTGCGGTGATTCGCGCAGCAGGTCACGAAAATACGGCAGGCGATTGATGCCCGCTGCGTAGAGAATGCCGCCGGGCCTGAGCAGCCGTGCCGCCTCGGAGACGGCCCGCTGCCGGTCCACCGGCTCGCGCAGATGATACAACGGACCGAGCAGCAGCACGGCATCAAATGAAGCAGCCGCGAGCGCACCAAGGGCCGTCGCCGAAAGCAAGTCGGCACCGAGCACTTGTGCGCCCAAGCCAGCCTGGTGCAACCGCGCCCGAGCCGCACCCAGCAGCCGAGGGCTCACGTCGATCAAATGGATGCGGCAGCCCCGCGCCGCCAGATGTTGCGAATAGTGGCCCACGCCCACGCCGACCTCCGCTACCGAAGCGCCTGCGGGAATCCAGCGATCCAGCATCCGCTTGGTCACGGCGAACTCCACCGGACAAAGCTCGCTCAAGCGTGTCACTTCGAAGTCAAAAACGGATTGGCTATAGTGCTGCCCCGTGAATTCCACGTCGGTCACGGGCTTCAGCCTTCGAGCGCGCGCCCCAGCAGCCCTGCGAACTCCTCGGTTTTGCGCCCCACGCGCTCCTTGAGGCTGGTGAGGTCCCTTTCCAGCGTGTGCAGGCGGTCGGTCAGGTGGAGACAGGCCAGCACCGCGACGCGGGTCGCATCGGCGTTCGGCGCCTTGGAGGCGATGGAGTGCAGCAGCTCATCCACGCTCTGCGCCAGCTCTTCAATCTCGCGCGGATCGTCACCCGCCAGCGTATACGGCTGGTTCAGAATCGTGACCCGGACAGCGCGTTTTTCCTCCATCGAAGGGTTCAGCCCGTGTGCAACTGGTCGATATTGCCGAGCAGCTTCTCAATGCGGGTGCGCACCTGTTTCCGCTCGGCGCGGAGCGCTTCGATTTCGCCGGCCAATTGTTCAGTCTGCGCGCGCGCCTCGGCGGCTTCTTGCAGGGCGGCTTCGTTCGAGGTGTGTAGAGCCTTGTTTTCGCCGCGCAGACTCTCGGCCTCCTCGCGCAGCCGGGCATTTTCCGCGCGCAGCTCAGCCACCAACTCGACCGCTTTGTGGATGCGCTCCTCAAGCGATGCCAGGGCGTCGAATTCCTGATGCGGCGCGGCCATCAGCTTGCGTTCCCTAGCGCGGCCTGCGCCTTTTGTACGAGCTGCCGGAAGCCGGCCTCGTCATTCGCCGCGACCTCGGCCAGCATTTTGCGATCCAGCGTGATGCCGGCCTTTTTCAGCCCGTTGATGAACTTGCTGTAAGAAAGGCCTGCCGCCTTGCAGCCCGCGCTGATGCGCACGATCCACAGCGCGCGGAAGTCGCGTTTCTTCTGACGCCGGCCGATGTAAGCGAACTTCAGCCCGCGCTCCACGGCCTCCTGCGCCGCTCGATGCAGCTTGCTCTTGGTGAGAAAGTAGCCGGAAGCCCGGTCGAGCGTTTTCGCCCGGGAGGCTCGGCGTTTGGTACCTCGTTTGACTCTGGGCACGTTTCACTCCTTGTGGTATGGTTGCGGCGGCTCGGGCACGTGCCACGCGCTCCGTCCGCACGCGATGATCCCTTAATACGGAATCATACGCTTCAGAGCCGGCTGGTCGGCGTGATCGGCCACCACCTGCTCATGCAGCTTCTTCTTCCTCTTGCGGCGTTTCGACGTCAAGATGTGCCGCGCAAAGGCGTGGCTGCGGACGACTTTTCCCGTGCCCGTCTTCTTGAAACGCTTGGACGCACCTTTATGGGTCTTTAATTTCGGCATAAGAACAGTTCCATTCGGGGGAAGCAGCGGAAGCTAAGATTATAGCACGACGTTCCGTGAACGCAGGCTGAGCGCCGCCGAGCGCCTTCAGCTCCCCGGGCTCAGCTCCGCCCGCAGCACGAATTTGTGCCCGTGGTGCACCACATGCACACTCCAATAATGGAGATTGAATCCGGGGCTCGAGATTCCCAGCCAGTAATCGTCGGTAGGCAGGTGAGCCACCGTAAACCGGCCGTGACTGTCCGTGTAGAGATTCCGAACCATCTTGCCCGAGTACTGCACCTGCACTTGCACCCGTGCTTTCGGAATCGCGGCGCCCGCCTGGTCTTCCACCGTGCCCTCGATGCTGCTGACGCGCAGACCGCCCATATCGATCCGCTCCTTGCCGCCGCAATACATCCCGTGCGGGCCCTGCGCTGCCTGCCATGGAAGAGCGGATCCGGCCGACATTAACCACACCACACCTGCGCACACTCGCGCGAATTTCGCTACTCCTGCGCTTCTTTCCACTCTTCGTACCACGCCATCTGAATCGCTTCCAGCTTGCCTTCGGTCGATTTCTTCGGATCGTCGCCGAAATCATCCAGCTCCGTGATCCACTGGTGCAGGTCCGTAAACCGCACCTTCAGCGGATCCACCTCCGGATGCGCTTCATGGAGCGCCAGCGCAATGTCCTCGGTTTGGTCCCAGCTCAGCCCCGCCATCAGATCTTGGTCCCCTTCAGCGCGCCGGTCACCGCCGTGTTGATCATGTTTTCCGCCAGCTTCATCGTCGCGTTGTTCAACTGTTCGATCTTCGAGCGAATCAGCAAATGATCGTCGCCATGATACACCACCAGCAGTTCGTTCAACGCCCGCGTGATCTCCCGCCGCTCGTCTTCGGAGAGTTCGAGGTAGGCATCGTTCTGCTTGGCCTTGTCGACGGCTGCCAGAATGCGGTCCGCTTCAACACGCGCTTCGGCGGCCTGCCGCGCCGCGAAATCCTCCTCCGCGCGGTCAATCGATTCCGAAATCATCGCCTCAACTTGCTCATCTGTCAGCCCGTAACTCGGTTTGATTTCGACCGACTGCTCTTTGCCGGTGCGCGCGTCTCGCGCCGTGACATTCAAGATGCCATTGGCGTCGATCAGGAACCGCACCTCGATCCGAGCCATGCCCGCGGGCAGGGGATCGATATCTTTCAAATCGAAGCGCGCCAGGCTCCGGTTGTCCTTCACCATCTCGCGCTCGCCTTGCAGCACGTGGATCAGCACGTTGCGCTGCCCGTCCACCGCCGTCGTAAACGTCTCCGTCGCGCTCGCCGGAATCGTCGAATTCCGGTGAATCAGCTTCGAAACCACCCCGCCCATGGTTTCAATTCCCAGCGAAAGCGGCGTCACATCGAGGAGCAACTGGTTTTCGATCGAGCCTGAAAGAATCCCCGCCTGCACCGCCGCGCCCAGCGCCACCACTTCGTCGGGATTCAAATCCGTGTGCGGTTTGGCGCGGAACAGCGTCTCCACCGCGTTGCGCACCATCGGAATGCGCGTCGATCCGCCCACCAGCACCACTTCGTCGATCTGCTCCACCGCCACGCCCGCGTCTTTGATGCACGCCCGGCACGGCCCGAGCGTCCGGTCCACAATGTCGGCAATCAGTTTTTCAAACAGCTCGCGCGCGATCTCGCGCTGGTAATGCTTGCCCTTGTAGTTCAGCTCGATATTCGTTGCCGGCGCAAAAGACAGCCGCTCCTTGGCTTCGATGACCGCGCGCCGCAGCGTCTGCACCGCGTCTCCATAGTGCGAAATGTCCTTGCCCCATTCGCTGTGAATGTCTTCGAGCGCGATCTGAATCAGCCGGTTGTCGATATCGTCTCCGCCCAGGTGGGTGTCGCCGTTGGTCGCGAGCACTTCGAAAATGCCCTCGTGCAGTTTGAGAATCGAGATGTCGAACGTGCCGCCGCCCAGGTCGTACACCGCGATAATCCCCTCCCGGCGCTTGTCGAGCCCGTAAGCCAGCGCCGCCGCCGTCGGCTCGTTGACGAGTCGCAACACCTCTAAACCCGCAATCCGACCGGCGTCCTTGGTCGCCTGGCGCTGGGCGTCGTTGAAATAGGCGGGAACCGTGATCACCGCCTTCGAAACCGGCTCGCCCAGAAATGTTTCGGCGTTCTTCTTGAGCTGCTTTAGAATGAAAGCCGAAACCTCGGGCGGCGTGAACGTCGATTCGCCAAGCTGCACGCGGATCACCGACTCGCTGCCCTCCGCAATCCGGAACGGAAACAGTTTCAGTTCTTCCTGGACATCGGCCACGCCGCGCCCCATCAGCCGCTTGATCGAGTACACCGTCCGATCGGGCTCATCGATCAGCGCTGCGCGTGCCTTGTTGCCGACCACAATATCGCCTTTGCGCGTGAGCGTCACCACGCTGGGCACCAGCTTGTCGCCGTCCGCGCCCGGAATCACTGCCGGATGTCCCGCCGCGTCCAGATACGCCACCAAGCTGTTGGTCGTCCCCAGATCGATCCCGACCACTCGTTCCGATTTGCCGAAATCGATTTGAACCGGTGTCACGCCGCGGCCCCCGCCAACTCTTTTTCAACCTCGTTCACCAAGTTCCACACGTACCGCCGCCGGTTCAGGATGCCGCGGACCTCCGCCAGCACCTTGCGGTCGCGCGAACCGTCATACTCCGCAAACTTCGCCTTCAACTCGGCATCGATCCCGTCACGCATGGCAATGAACTTCGCCCGCGCTTCTTCGAGCCCCGCCCGCGCCGATTCATCCCCGGCGCGCAGTTCTTCGAGTGCCATGTTCAGCTCGAAAACTTCCTCCAATAATTCCGGCGGTACATTCTTCGACCCCTGTTCTCCAATATCGAATCCGTTCTCTTTCAGGAGATATTCCGCACGCGCCAGCGGATCGCGCAACGTCCGGTACCCATCATTCAAGATCGCCGTCGCATCCAGCGCCGTCTGCTGCTCTTCCGCACTCTTCAGAGTGAACCGGTCCGGATGATACTGCCGGCTCAGCGCATAAAACCGCCGTTCCAGATCTCTTAAATCCAGATCTAACCGGTGCTCAATCCCAAAGAAGTCGTAGTAGTTCGAAGGAAGCACACCCATGAATTTGAGTTTTCTCTGCGCCCCTGCGTCTCTGCGGTGAAGTCTCGGCTTCAAGCCGAGAACGACGTGCCGCAGCCGCAGTTCTTCTGCGCGTTGGGATTCTCGAAGACGAAGCCCGATTGCATGAGCGACTCTTTGTAATCGAGCGTCATGCCGTGCAGATAGAGCAGGCTCTTGGGGTCGACGACAATCTTGACGCCGTCGAATTCGAAAATCTTATCCGTCGGGCGGGGCTTGGTGTCGAACTTAAACTGATAGCTCAACCCCGAGCAGCCGCCGCCCAGCACGCCCAGCCGCAAAACTCCCTCGACACCCTGCTTGGCGAATGCCTGCCGGATCTTTTCGATCGCCTTCGGCGTCGCATGAATCACCGGCTCCGTCTTCGCCGGCGGAGGGCCGACGGCAACAAGTTGGTCCACCTCCGCCATTACGCCCGCGCTTCCACCGGCTTTCGCTGATCCTGCTTCTTCTTGTAGTCGGAAATGGCGGCCTTGATCGCGTCTTCCGCCAGCACCGAGCAGTGTATCTTCACCGGCGGCAGGCTCAGCTCGTTCACGATGTCCGTGTTCTTGATGGCCAGCGCTTCGTCCACCGTCTTGCCCTTCAGCCACTCCGTCGCCAGCGAAGAGCTCGCGATGGCGCTGCCGCAGCCGAACGTCTTGAACTTGGCTTCGGCAATAACGCCGGTCATTTCATCCACCTTCACTTGCAGCTTCATTACATCGCCACACTCCGGCGCGCCAACCATACCGGTGCCTACGTTGGGATCGTTCCTGTCGAGCGAACCCACGTTCCGGGGGTGATTGTAATGGTCCAGAACCTTATCCGAATAAGACATTGTCTCTCCTCGAAAAATTGATTTGCGGCCGCGCTACTCCGCCGCCCACTGTACTTTGCTCAAATCCACGCCTTCCTTCGCCATCTCATAAAGCGGTGAAAGCTCACGCAGCTTCCGCACCACTTCGATCACGCGATTCGCCACGTAATCCACTTCCTCTTCCGTGTTGAAGCGCCCTAGCCCGAACCGGATCGACGTATGCGCCAGATCGTCTCCCACACCCAGCGCCTTCAGCACGTAACTCGGCTCGAGTGTCGCCGACGTGCACGCCGATCCGCTCGAAACCGCCACATCGTTGATGCCCATCAACAGCGATTCGCCTTCCACATACGCGAAGCTCATGTTCAGATTGTGCGGCAGCCTGTGCTCCATCGAGCCGTTGATGAATACCTCGTCCAGCTCCGTTTCCAGTTTGTTCTTCAGCTTGTCGCGCAAATAGCTCAAGCGCTTGGATTCTTCCGCCATCTCCCGATGGCAGATCGCGCACGCTTCGCCGAGCCCGACAATGCCGGGCACGTTCAGCGTTCCCGACCGCATCCCGCGCTCGTGCCCGCCGCCATCCATCTGCGCCGTAATCTGCACCCGCGGGCTCTTGCGCCTCACATACAGCGCCCCCACGCCCTTCGGTCCGTAAATCTTGTGGGCGCTGATCGACATCAGGTCGACATTGTCCTTGATCATGTTCACCGGAACTTTGCCTACTGCTTGGACTCCGTCCGTATGAAACAAGATGCCCTTTTCATGCGCCAGTTTTCCGATTTCCGCAATCGGCTGGATCACGCCGATTTCGTTATTGGCGTACATGATCGTGATGAGTATCGTTTTGTCGGTGATGGACTCGCGCAACATATCGAGATCCACCAGGCCATCCGCCTTCAGCGGCAGATACGTCACCCGATACCCGTGCTTCTCCAGCTTCTTGCATGTATCCAGCACGGCTTTATGTTCCGTCGCCGCCGTGATGATGTGGTTGCCTTTCTCTGCGTACATCTCGGCCACGCCTTTGATCGCCAGGTTGTCTGACTCGGTCGCGCCGCTCGTAAACACGATCTCTTTCGAGGTCGCGCCGATCAGGTCCGCAATCTTCTTGCGTGCATCATCGACCGCTTTCTCCGCTTCCCAGCCAAAGCTGTGGTTGCGGCTCGCGGCATTGCCGAACCTCGTAGTGAAATAAGGCAACATCGCATCGACCACCCGGGGATCAACCGGCGTCGTCGCATGATTATCGAAATAAATGGGCGTCTTCATGAATGTCCTCAAAGAACGTGTAATGATTCCAGTCTCTCCATGGCGATGGGCGGCGTTCCGGGCACGCAACTCTCGCCCGCCATCTCGGAAATCGTGATCTTGCTCAGCAAATCGATGATGGCTTCGTGAACTTTGCGCAACGGTTCGCGCACCGTACATTTATCGGATTGATCACAGCGTCCGTGCGCGGTGAAACACGTCGTCAGAATGATCGGACCGTCGATCGCGTGAATCACTTCGAGCGCGCTGATCTTCTCCGGCCGTTTGGCCAGCTTGTAGCCGCCGCTCGATCCCGGCACCGAAACCAGCAGCCCGGTCTTCGTCAACTTTTGCAGAATCTTCGCCAGCAAAGGCAGCGGCATACCGTAAGCATCGGCGATTTCCTTCGCGCTCGCCGTGCCCGCACGGCCCGATACCGCCAGATGTTTCAAGGCGATCAGCCCGTAGTCCGCCTTCTTGGTTAGCTTCAGCATGCTATCTACGACTGTTTGGGTCTGATATCAATATACTACCAGATCTCTATTCAGGTCAACCAGTTAAATTCCGACCGGTTGTGTCGCATATGATACTCTGATGCATAATGTGGGAGAAGTTATTCGACCGAATTGTGTTGGGAACAGTGGGATTTTTGTACGCTGTTGCTGTGACCGTACTCCGCCGGCTCAAACGGACCTGAATGATCCGGAACATTATCAGCGTCGACGTCGAAGAATACTTCCATCCCACGGAGCTGGCCAAGTCCGTTCGCCAGGAACAATGGGATTCGCTACCTTCGCTGGTTGTGCCGGAAACTAAACGGGTATTGGAGATCTTCGATCGTCATCAAGTGAAAGCCACTTTCTTCGTCTTGGGCTGGGTGGCCGAGCGGTATCCGGGTTTGATTGGCGAAATTGCTTCGCGGGGCCACGAGATCGGCTGCCACAGCTTCCTGCACCGGCTGGTCTACGATCTCACGCCTGCCGAATTTCGCGAAGACACCCGCCGTGCCGTCCAAGCCATTGAAAATGCATGTGGAATCACGCCGAAGGCTTACCGCGCGCCCAGCTACTCGATTACCAACAAGTCGCTGTGGGCGCTCGAAGTCCTTGCCGAGTGCGGGTTTACCCACGATTCGAGCATTTATCCCATCGAGCACGACCGCTACGGGATCCCGGGTTTTGGACGGCATAGCCGCACGCTCTCGACTCCGTCGGGTCCGATCATGGAAGTGCCGATCGCTACGGTCGAACTTTCCCGCAAGAACATCGCGCCGGTGGGCGGAGGGGCCTATCTGCGTTTATTACCATATCGTTACACTGCGGCGGGCGTGCGGCGTATTAATGAAACGGATCAGCAGCCTGCCTGTATTTATTTCCATCCATGGGAGTTGGACCCGGACCATCCGCGCTTCGCGCAAGGCTTCATTGCGCGCCTTCGCACCTACACGGGGCTGCGCTCGATGAGCCGGAAAATCGAACGGCTGTTGGGGGAGTTCGAGTTCGGTCCGCTGGGGCCAGCCTGCATCGGGTAAACACCTGAAGTACTTGGGGTTACAATCCCAAAATGTTTTCCAGTGTTCGAACTTGTGGGAGTCCGCGAAGTTAGGCTGATTAGCTAACCGACGGATAGCAAAGGGATATACAATCTGGTTACGGGATTGCCTAACCGATAGAGAACCACCGTGTCACTGGTCTGGATGCCGGTTGAAACCGGAGACAAACCGATCGAGTCGCCCACGCGTTTGGGGATGCTCCGCCAGGCTATTGATGCAGCCGGCGATGCCATCACGCGCGTGGCCCGATGGTTCAGCGGCAAACTGGGGTAGCGCGGTGACGGCTTCTGTGGAGGCCGGTACGCATTCGAGCGCGGGCGCGGGTCACTGGGATTGACGTACTCCCCGTGGCTCGGGCCCGCAGTGGATAACGGTAATCCTTGTCGTAATCGCCGTTCGAAAGTTTCGCACGAAATCCGAAAATTTCGCCGGAAAGACTCGGCGTTGCGACGAAAATTGGGAAAACCCGGTGTCGCGTATCTCCTTACTCGCACAGGGGCTATAGGGTACGAGAAGCCCGCGGGCGGACCGGAGATTGGCCACCGGATTGCTCTTTTCACAGCCCACGCGAGCTTGCCGCCCGGGGCCACATCGGGGGCGGCATGCGCCACTAACGGATGATCCGGATTTTCAGCCAATACGTCTCGCCCAAGAGCCTTCTGCTGATGGCCATCGAGAGCCTGTTGATGTCATTGGCGCTGGTGTGCGGAGTGCTCGTACGGTTTTGGAATGAGCCGCTGGAATTCGATTCCTATTTTCAGTTTCCGGACTTTGCGCTCCAGGTTGTGATCTTTGTCACCATATTTCAGATTTGCTTTTACTACAGCGACCTCTACAACGTACACACGACGCGGACGCGCTACGAGCAGTTGTTGTGTCTGGGGCAATCGCTGGGCGCGGGTTGCCTGGCGCTGGGGCTGGTTTACTACGTTTTTCCCAGCCTGCTGATCGGGCGCGGGGTGTTTTTCATCAGCACGGCGCTAGCGGCGACGTTTGTCATGGTAAGCCGGATCGCTTTGGACCGGGCCTGGCAATTTGCCGCCCCGAAACAGAATATTCTGATCCTGGGGACGCAAGAGCTGGCGCTGACGGTGGCGCGGGAACTGACGCGGCGGGAGGATCTGAATCTACAACTGGTGGGGTTTGTGCAGACGGCGGGCTCGACGGACGAGCAGCAGGAGCTGTTCGGGCGTCCGATTGTGGGAGGCGCGGACAAACTCGAACAGATCGCTACGGAAAAAAATGTGGCCCGAATCATTGTGGCGCTGGAAGACCGGCGTCTCAAGATGCCGACGCGCGACCTGGTGACGCTGAGAGTGCGGGGGGTGCGGGTGGAAGATGCCCACTCTACGATTTCCTCACTGAGCGGGCGAGTCTGGCTCAATACGGTGCAACCGAGCTGGTTCGTATTCACGGACGGGTTTCACCGTTCGCGAACGACCCTGGTATTGAAGCGCATGATCGACGTCAGCATCGCGCTGGTGGCATTGGTGGTTTCGCTGCCGTTGATGCTGCTGCTGGCGATTGCGATCCGGCTGGATTCCAAAGGGCCGGCCATCTACCGGCAGCGGCGCGTGGGCTACCGGGGACAAGGCTTCGACATGTTGAAATTCCGGTCGATGTGCGCGGATGCGGAGAAGCTGAATGGGGCGGCATGGGCTCAGAAAGACGATCCGCGCGTCACACGGGTAGGACGTTTTATTCGCAAGGTCCGGCTGGATGAGCTCCCGCAGCTGATCAACATCATCCGCGGAGACATGAGCTTTATCGGCCCGCGGCCGGAGCGTCCGGTGTTTGTGGATCAGCTCCGTCAGCAGATTTCCTATTATGATGAGCGGCATTCCGTACGCCCGGGCTTGAGCGGATGGGCCCAGGTGCAATACGGCTATGGAGCGAGCCTCGAGGACGCCATCCGGAAGCTGGAATACGACCTGTTCTATCTGAAGAACATGTCGGTATTATTCGATTTCGCCATCATGCTGCGGACGGTGCGCATCGTTCTAACAGGCAACGGGGGACGTTAGATGGCCGGGCGGGGATGCCCGGCCCACTCGACGCTTATTCGATGGTAATGGAAGTGACGTTGAGAACGTCGCCATCCACAGTGCCTTCGACGTTGGCTTTGAGATCGCTTTCTTTAGCCGTGGCTTTCAAAGCAGCGAGCGTCTTGGCGTTGCCGGCTTCATCGAACTTCAAAAACTTGCCATCACTGGTCACCAGTGCGTAGCCGCTTTTGGCGCAGCCAATGGCGCATTTGCGGGTATGGCTGGCGAGATCCTTGCCCTTGCAGGCGACGTCGACCACGGTACCGCTAAAGGTCTCGGCGAAAGCGGCTACGCAAAGCCATGCAGCCGCGGCGGTGAGTACTGCGATTCTCTTCATTTACCCTCCTCATCGAGTATACGTATCCAAGCACTCTGACGGATGGGGGCGAGCGACGTTAGTTTACGAAGGTGATACGCGTGTAA
>JASHOO010000374.1 GCA_030041035.1 Bryobacteraceae bacterium
TCCGCAACAGCCGCGCAGCTACTCTAAAGAAATGCCTGCGGTCCTGCCAGTCGATGGTACGCAGCCGTACCAGTTCCAATAGGACTTCATTTACCAGCGAGGTCGCTTGGAGCGAGAAATCTGGCGCCTTATGGTGAACCAATCCGCGAGCCATGCGCTGCAATTCGACATATACGAGTTCGGCGAGTGGATCTTCAGCTGATGCGTCCCCGTCAGCGAGGCGCCTTAAATATAGCGTGATTTGCCCCGGAGATTCGTCGGGTCTCATCTGGTCGGAAATGTATTAAATATAACGCTTTTCTAGTTTGAAAGCGAGCATATTTGGCAAGCCGCGGATAAACCGCGTAGGCAGTATCCGCCTGAAATTTTACGTCCAGCAAATGCTCAATTCCGGCCACTTTTTGGGCGTCCCTCATCGCTCGAAGTTCGCGCTTTTATGTACGCGGAGGGAATTCAGATGTGCGACGTTATTCGAAGGAATTTGGCACTCTTGACGTTGCTCGGTGCTTTGGTCGGTGCGGTGCTCGGGGCTCTACTTCTGCGCGATCGGGTAACCCATTCGTCAGCCCTTTCAAGGGATGAATTCCTTCGGGAAATCAAGATGGGGGCGAATATGCCCGTAATCGCTGCTTCGCGGGACCTAAATCGTCGATTTGCCGAAGTTGTGCGAGGCGATGACTCCCAAAGCACGCTGGATACAAAGGACCAGGCGGAAGTATTCATCCCCGACAAGTACTCGATGGCGGCGATATCGTGCACAACCGGCGAACCGGAATTCTCACGCATGATCAATACCCATGGAAGAACGTGGTTCCGTGGAACGGTTTCTCAAGTCGTTACGCAGACGATAGGCCCCAATGTGGTGGGCGCTGTTGTAATCGAGGGTTCCCTTTATCGCTGTCGCAACGGTGATAGCAAAGTCGACATCGAGGCATCCGGGATTAAAGTTAAGCTCCCGCTCCAAGAGGTTGGCCCAGGTATGATTGCGGTCCGCAAGAGCACGTCTGTAACCGCCTATCCGGCAGCTATCGCGGATCTTTTCGTTGCGTTTCTCCTCATGATTTTTGTACCTACCCTCACACTCTCGGTGGTTAAAGCCATCGTCGATGCGGCTCAATCCCCAGGAGGCTCCGGCCGTCCTTTTCGCTACTCGGTGATGTATTTCGCGGTTACCACCCTTTTGGCAGGTCTAATCGGCGCCACAGCGGGGTATTTCTGCTACGCCTCGCAATCTAAACGCACCGATCTAGGGGACATTGCAGCCAGATCCCTAGGCAGCAAAGCGGAGACGTTAGACTATGAAGCGCACCCGGTGCTCACGCAACTCGTTGGAATTGTTCCCACGAATCCGCTGAGTGCACTCTCGTCTCCCGAAGGTAACCGGGGCCTTCAGGTTGCGTTCACTGCAATCCTGATTGGAATTCTCTTAGCTCTGATGGGTCCAGAACACCGGGATCGGGTTGCTCAATTACTAAAGCACGTTCTGGCATTGATCGTGAAAGACACGGATCTGAATTGGAGAGCCCTATCAGACTGGGCTGATCTGCTCACTCCGTTGGGGGTATTTTTCGTCAGCATGAACTTCTTTGCGACTGTCAACTACGATTTTATGCGAGAGATGGGTTACGTTGTTCTCTCTATTCTCACGGCGTTAGCTTTCCACGCACTTGTTCTTCTAATTTGGACCATCGCTAAGCGCGATTGGAGAAATTGGTTTTCCAGCGGACTAGTGCCCGGGATCCCTGGATTGTTGACAGCTATGGCGACGTCCTCCTCATACGCTGCGCTACCCGGAATAGCACGTGTTCCATTGCTGGCCCGGGACAGTTCTCGGAGAGGGGTCTTCGACCTTTGCACGACGATCAACAAAAACGGCACCACAATCTATATCGCGACTGTTGCTTCATACGTGCTATTCTGCCAGCTTCACAATAGTGCGAGTTCCATCGCCTTGCTTGTGCTTCTGTCCAGTCTGGCTTCCGTGGCCACCGCTGGATTGCCTTTTGCTGCGATCTTCGGTCTGCGTATCGTTTTGATGGCAGCTGGCTCGCCGGGCAGTCTGGCTTGGGCAATATTCCCAATCGATCCACTAGTGGACCGCTTCGTTACAGTCCTGAATGTATTTTCTAACCTGGCCGCGTGTAGCGATCGAAAGCATAATGCTGTGTCAATCGTACTGGAGCCCGTCCAGCCGGCACCGACTGGTGGAGCAGCTGCAGAAGCTTGATGCGAGGCTGTGAGCACATCTACAACTTAGAGCGTGAGATTAGCCTATTCAAGACGTTGCGGGTGATACGGTCAACGACTCTGTCCGCATTCACCACGCGCGGCCAGTCCGTGGTGGCCGCCGTGAAAACGATTCCACCGTTCGTATAGATTCCCATCGTGGCTGTCATGCCACCGAGATAGCCGGAGGGATCTTGCGACCACCTATCGGAAAGACGCCCGTAACCCAGAACGACAAAAGATGCCGGTGTGCCGTCGGCATATACCGGCGTAAGAAATCCATTGTCATCCGGGTTGTTTGACAGTAGAGCGCCATCACATTCGTAACCGACCAGAGCCTCCGTGTCTCCGAACACGCCTCCATCGAGGAGCCCAGTCCCTTCGTAAACCCAATGGTTAGAGTACTGAACGGTGTAGCCTACGGCATCACGGGCGCTCCACCACCATCCTCCGCCGTTTCGATAGCTCACACCGGTTAGGCTGTTCTCAGGGCGAAACCGATACCAGTTGTCGAAGGCCATGTCGTATGCACGTGGGGCACCTGGAAGAGTGGGATCGGGATTGGTGCCGCCTTTTTCGTCCCCCAAGTGAATACTTTTGTCGCACGCCATTACGGTGTCATCGTACGACAACTCCACACGCCACCAACATACATTGCCGCTGAAGAAAGCCACGTTGCCACCCTCGGCGATAAACGTTTCCACATTAGATCGCTCTGGTTCACTCCAGTACTCGTCGTGGCCTACGCTCAAAAGGAGGTTGTAGCTAGCAAGGAAGGATCCCGTGTCTTGGTGGACGTCTAAATCGGTACAGTATTCCACCGCGTACCCGTTACCCTCCAGCCAACGGATGAAAGGCGCGTCCCAGTGGGCGAACACCTGGCGTTGCGAGCTGGAGTCGTAAGCGTCCGACGCGAGCTCTCTGTCCCATGGGTCCCCTCCCGCGCCACCCCCTGGCCTGC
>JASHOO010000375.1 GCA_030041035.1 Bryobacteraceae bacterium
TGCCCGGGTGGCGAAATCGGCAGACGCAAAGGACTTAAAATCCTTTTTCCGGCAACGGAAGTGCGGGTTCAAGTCCCGCCCCGGGCACCATTAATTCGACTAATTCGACAACTTTTGTCAAGAATCGCTCTTTCGTTTGTTCGCGATTTTGTGGCGGTCGAAAACCGACGCGTTTTGCGGCCTAAAATCTGGATGGCGATCTAGGGATCCCAGCTTGAGCGCCAAACTGGTGTTACAGTAAAATTACGATTTCGTTTGCTGACAGGCACAAAAAAGGCGGGGCGCCTTCCTGACGCCGAGCGAGTAGCTTCGCCGGGGCGCGTCTTCTGGATCACCGGGCTTTCCGGCGCCGGCAAGACGACCTTGGGGCGGGAGTTGTGGAGCCGTCTTTCGGCCGCAGGCCGTGCTGCCATCTTCCTCGACGGCGACGTACTACGGACCGCAATCGCCGAAGATCTAAACCACACGGCAGTCGACCGGAGACGATCGGCCATGCGTAATGCGCGGCTGTGCTGCCTGCTGGCGGGCCAGGGCATAGACGTGGTCTGCGCGACCATCTCGCTGATTCACGAAGTGCAGCGTTGGAACCGTGAAAACATTCCCGGGTATAGCGAGATTTACCTTCGAGTCCCGATAGACGAGCTGCGGCGGCGTGACAGCAAAGGTATCTACACGGGGGCCCAGTGCGGCCGTGAGGGCAACGTAGTCGGCCTGGACGTGCCGGCGGAGGAGCCCGAGGCGCCGGACCTGGTGCTCGATAATTACGGACCGCTCGATGTTGGCACTGCGGTTGACCGCATCCTGGAGGTCTGCGGCAGGCCGGATGGCGGAGGTGCGGTACAGCCGGCGCGCCTCGTGGCGTTCACGACGAAGGCCGAATCTCTGGATGCTCTGGCCCCTCTGCTCAGCAATGGGTGCGTTCTGCCTCAGGTTCGATTCTCGGTGGGAGATTGGCGCGCAGACGCCGCTCGTGTGCTGGCTCGTGTTGAGGCCGCGCCCTGGGGTTCCGGCCGCGTGATCGTGCGGAGCAGCGCGCGGTGCGAGGATGGCGCCCTCGGCAGGTCCCAGGCAGGGAAGTATGATTCCGTGCTCGGTGTCGTGGGCCGGGAGGCTGTAGCACTGGCCATTGGCCAGGTCATCGACTCCTTCGGAAGCGAAGCAAACGACGATGATCAGATCTTCGTGCAGCCCATGCTCGATCAAGTGGCGATGGCCGGGGTTGCCTTCTCACGCAGCCCCGGAGGCGGGCCATATTTCATCGTTAATTACGACGATCGCTCCGGCCTGACCGATCGCGTGACCGCCGGCGCCGGCGATAGCCTCAAGACCTTTCTCTGCCTGAAATCGCGGCCGGACGCCTGCCCACCATCGCTGGCGCCGGTCATCGCTCTGGTCAGTGAGCTTGAAAGGCTGCTCGGTTGCGATGCCATTGACGTGGAATTCGCCGTGGGCGGTGACGGGCAGCTCTACCTTCTGCAAGTCCGCCCGTTGGCCGTTGACCGTCGGGAGCGGGCAGCGGATGCCCAGGTGGATGCCGTGCTCGCCGATGTCGCGTGCAAGGTCGAGTTGCTCAGCCGCCCACATCCCTACCTGCACGGCAGCCGGGCGGTATTCGGGGTAATGCCGGACTGGAACCCGGCCGAAATTGTCGGGGTTCGCCCGTGGCCGCTCTCGCTCGCGCTCTATTGCGAACTCATCACCGACGCCATCTGGGCTTATCAGCGGGATAATTACGGCTACCAGAATCTCCGCAGTTTTCCGCTCCTGGTCAGCTTTCAGGGCCTGCCCTACATCGATGTGCGCGTGAGCTTCAACTCTTTCGTCCCGCGCGATGTGCCCAACGAACTAGCCGGGCGCCTGGTGAATTACTACATCGATCGCCTCCTCTCCGAGCCGCATCTGCACGACAAAGTCGAATTCGAGATTATTTTTTCCTGCTATACGCTGGATTTGCCCCAACGGATGGTCCGGCTTGCGGCACACGGGTTTTCTCCTGCAGACATTGCCGAGCTTTCGGGCGCGCTGCGGCGGCTCACCAATCGCATCATGCATGGCGAAACCGCGCTGTGGCGGCGCGACCGCGCGAAGATCGATGAGTTGGCACAGCGGTTTCCCATAATCTGCAACGCCGAATTAGACAAAGTCAGCCGTATTTACTGGTTAATCGAGGATTGCAAGCGGTACGGCACGCTGCCGTTCGCCGGCCTCGCCCGCGCCGGCTTCATTGCGGTCCAGTTACTCCAGTCCTTCGTTGAAGTGGGCGTTCTCAATGCGGAAGAGAGTGCGACATTCATGGCGAGTGTCGACACCGTGGGCTCCCGCATCGGACGCGATTTTGCAGAACTTTCGAAAGCAGACTTTCTCGCCCGCTACGGCCATCTCCGTCCGGGAACCTACGACATCCTATCGCCGCGTTATGATGAGGCGCCCGATCTCTATTTCGACTGGTCGAGGTCCCGCCCCGAGGTGGCCGCGCCGCCCCGCTTTGCGCTATCGATCGAGCAGTTACGGCGCATCGAGCAGTTGCTCAAGCAACATGGGCTGGAGATCGATGTCCTGAGTCTGATCGAATTCATCAAGGCCGGTATCGAGGGCCGTGAGTATGCCAAGTTCGTATTCACCCAAAGCCTGAGCCACGCCCTGTCACTGATCAAGCAACTGGGCGAAGAGCACGGCCTTTCGGCCGAGGATTGCGCATTCCTGAACTACGACGTGATCCGCAAACTCTATAGCGAGAGTGGCTCTGTGCGCGAAACGCTGCGGGAGAGCGTTGCGCGCGGCAGGGAGCGTCACGCGCTGACGCGCAATCTCGTCCTCCCGCCGATCATCGCCTCGCCCGCCGACGTATTCGCATTTCACCTTCCCCCGAGCCAGCCCAATTTCATCACGCGAAAAAGCGTCACCGCCAGCGTGGCCTCGGTCAGCGACTCGCCCGAGAGCTTTGCTGGACGGATTCTTTTCGTGCCCAGCGCGGACCCCGGATTCGACTGGATCTTCACGCGTGATATCAGCGGCTTCGTTACCCAGTACGGCGGTGCCAATTCGCACATGGCGATTCGCGCCGGCGAACTTGGCATTCCGGCAGTCATCGGCGCGGGTGAAGCTCTATTCCAGCGGTGGCAGACGGCGCGCAAGCTTTGTCTCGATTGCACCAACCAGAAGGTCCTGGTCATCGCATGAAGGCGGTGGCGGTAACGCAGCGGGTCTCGGTGGTTCCGGTCTACGGCGAGCGTCGGGACTGCCTGGATCAGGCATGGACGAAATTCCTAGCGGCCTGCGGGCTGCTTCCCGTCTTGCTCCCCAACGTCACCGAGGTAGCCCTGGCTCTGTGTGATATGGCCGCCGTCAGCGGGTTGGTGCTGACCGGCGGCAACGATCTCGGGACACTGGGCGGCGATGCCCCGGAACGCGACACCGTTGAAAACGCCCTGCTCGATTGGGCCGAGCGGCGCCGGCTGCCGGCCCTGGGTGTTTGCCGCGGCATGCAAGTAATTCAGCAGCGTTTCTCGATTCCGCTCTGCCGAGTTGAAGGCCACGTGGTCGAGCACCAGGTAATCCGAATTGAGGGCCGGCCTACAGAGGTCAACAGCTACCATCATTTTGCCGCCTTCGATTCGCGGCCGCCACTCGATGTGTGGGCGGTCGCAGCGGACGGCGTCGTCAAAGCAGTTCGCCATTCGACTCAGCCGATGGCGGGAATTATGTGGCACCCGGAACGGACTACTCCCTTCTCGCCTGCCGACGTGGCGCTATTCCGCCGAACTTTTGCGGTTGTATGATGCGCGCCGTGATTCTCGCCGCCGGCCGCGGCAGTCGCATGGGGCCGCTTGGCCATGACCGCCCGAAATGTCTGGTCGAGCTGGAAGGCAGCACTCTGATCGAGCGCCAGATTGCGGCTCTCCGGCGTGGCGGTGTCGACCAGATCGGCGTTGTCCGCGGCTACCGTGCCGAAATGGTCCATTTTCCTGGCCTCTCCTATTTCAGCAACCAGCGCTGGGCCGAAACCAATATGGTGATGTCGCTCGCCGCCGCCGCTGACTGGCTGCGGTCGGGGCCGGTCATCGTCAGTTATGCGGACATCTTTTACCGCAGCGATCTGGTGCGAGGTCTGGCCGGCGCTTCCGGTACGCTGGTTATCACGTATGACCGGGCCTGGCGGCGCTTGTGGACCCGGCGCTTCGCGGATCCTTTGGCTGACGCCGAAACATTCCGCATAGACGGCGCGGGCCGATTGCTGGAAATTGGCGGCAAAACCACGCGCGTCGAAGATATCGAGGGACAGTATATGGGCCTGCTGAAATTCACGCCGTCCGCCTGGGACGCCGTCGAGGCGCTGCTCAGCACGCTCGACGCACCCGTGCGCGACCGCCTCGACATGACAGGATTGCTGCGCCGGCTGCTCGCTGGAAATGATCTCCCCATCAGCACGTTCCCCACCGAGGGCCAATGGGGCGAAATCGACAACCCCGAGGACGTAGCGCTATACGAGAAAATGGTGTGCGGTGGAGAACTCGTGCTCGAGCAGGTTCTGTCCGCAAGCGAGATGACCGCGGGATGAAACACGGAGATTACACGGGGCTGGCAGCGGACTATGCCAAATTCCGGCCCGGTTATGCACCGCGGGTCGCCACCGCGATCCTGAATTATGTCGGGCGCGATTGGGCCACGATCGATGCTGCCGATATCGGTGCCGGCACCGGCATCTGGACACGAATGTTGGCGGTGTACGGCCTCCGTTCCATTGTCGCCATAGAGCCCAACGATGACATGCGCGCCCAGGGAGTTGAAACTTCGCGCGACACGAAGATTGTCTGGCGCAAAGGATCAGCCGAAGCCACCGGCTTGCCGGACGGTTCCGTCGATCTTGTCACCATGGCCTCGTCACTCCATTGGGCCAATTTCGACCAGGCGTGCGACGAATTCCACCGCATCCTGCGTCCCGGCGGCTTATTCGCCGCATTGTGGAATCCGCGCTTCACCGAGGCGAACCCGCTGCTGGCCGAGATAGAAGCGCACATCACGCAGCTCAAGCCCGATATCCGGCGCGTGTCGTCGGGTCGCGCCGGAATCACGGAGCGGTTGACCGACATGTTGAGCGCCAAGCCGCAATTTGCTGACGTTCTGTACCTCGAAGCCAGACATTCGCTGCTCCAAACGCCAGAGCAGTATCTCGGTGCCTGGCGCTCAGTAAATGATCTCCAAGTACAGTTAGGTCCAGAACTCTTCGGGCAATTTTTGACATTCGCCGAAAAACGCGTTGCCGGCTTAACTGCGATAGAGACCACTTATTTGACTCGCGCCTGGGTGGCGCGGCGCCCATAGGTACTCAACTTAGATCGTCCAGTTTGTACCCGATCTTCCCAATCCTTCCCTTTGTCTCTCCATCCAGTGCATGGATAAAGTCTCTGAAGCGAGGCAGTATTTTCTTAACCGCCAAATAACCGAACGGTTGGCTGTTAGGAGGTGCGAGTTGTAAATGGCTCAACTCAAGATCAAGAGACATGAGTTGAACAATCTTAGAGAACTCCTTCAAGGGATCGATCATGAAGTCTTCAAGCCGCACCGCAAGTGTCGCTGATTGCATATGAAGGTCAGTTTCCTCAACAAATTCGCTAAAAGAAAGAAATCGCGGGCCTGGTAAGACTGCGTAGAAATTAGGATCGCCCTCGGCAAACGCCTGGAACTCAGGAAAATTCTGATCCAGATCGGCACAGAGATCCTCTGTGCGTTTATATACCTGTGAGATACCCTTGATCATCGTGCGATCGCGAATGTAAGTGCGCCACCAAACCCAATTGGTCAGCAGCGAATCGAGAGGATGGCGATACACAAAAATCGAATCGGCAAATCCCAATGTTACGGCTTGCAGTATATGTTTCATTTGCGTTGGCAACTCCTGTGCCCGAGAAACATACTTGATGGTGGCATGGCCGCTATAAACCATGGATGTCGCGCATGGATGAAAGCAGATGTTATCTCTGAAGTATCTCGCCCTTTCTCCAATGTTGTGAACTAATAATTCATTGACGTACGACCGTCCCGTTCCGAACAGGCCGATAATATAAGCTGTTCGGTCCTTGCCGACATGAGGAACTTTCCCAACCCTGGCTACCAAACGGTAGCGAAACTTCGCCCGGGCGATTTGCAACTGTTGACGAGGCGTCTTTCGCGCAAATCTGACGAGTCTTTGAGCTACCTGCATTTTGCCTCGCCCCTCGGCCAAAACGAAAAGACCAGCCACGAATCGAATTTCCACGAAGATGAATTTGGAGAACGCTGACTTACCATCTTATCGCTCCCCCTCCCTTCATCTTTGTCCTTGGTATCGCCATCGGTCGATCGAAACCGGCCCAGACATACTCAACTTAGACACAGTTATAGCCGATTTCCTGGATACGCCGTTTTGTCTCAGAATCCAACCTATCGATAAAGCTTCTGAAGCGAGGGACTTTCTCTCTGACAGCTAAATAACCATATGGCTTGCTTCTCGGAGGGGCCAGTGATACACGGCCCCACTCACGATCGCCCAATATGACTTCGACGATTTTAGAAAACTCCCGGAACGGATCGGTCATGAAGTCCTCAAGCCGTAACGTCAGGCGGGCGGATCGGTGATGAAGCTCAGTTTCCTCAACAAATTCCGTGAAGGACAGAAATCGGGGCCCTTGCAAAGACAAAAAGAAGTTCTGGTCGCCTTCCGCAAAAGCCTTGAATTCCGCGAAATTTTGCTCCAAATCAGCACAGAGGCCGTCAGTGTTCTTATAAACTTCCGAGATACCTTTGACCATTATATGGTCGCGAATATAGGTACGCCACCAAACCCAATTGGTCAGCAGCGAATCCAGGGGATGGCGGTAGAGAAAAATCAGATCAGCAAATCCTAACCTGACCGCTTCCAAGATGCGCCCCATTACCGGTGGTAAGTGCTGAGCCCGGGAAACATACTTCATTGTGGCGTGACCGCTGTAGATCATAGGTGTCGGACCGGGATGCAGACGGATCGTATCCCTAACATATTTCCCTCTTTCTCCGATGTTGTAGAGCATCAGCTCCGTCAGATACGAGCGTCCGGTGCCGAACAGTCCTATAACATAAGCCGTCCGGTCATACCCCATACCGGTACCCATGTCAAACCAGGAACTCTGCAGGACTTTCTTGTCCCATTCTGTTTCCAAGCTGCCGGCAGGGACCTCGGGATTCGCGGTGTTCTGCAAACCGGTTAACAACTGTATCTGCTCGTGCAGGAGTTCAAGCCGCTGTCCCATCGACTCCGCCCGGGCGGCACTCCTGGTCTCTGACTGTATCAATCGCCCTTCGAGGGAAAGCATGTTCGCGGTAAGGTGGTCGAGCGCCCCCATGTTCCGCGTAAGATGATCCAGGGCCTCGACGATCTCTTCGAGAGCACGGCTTACGGTTATGCTAAATTCGCGCAAGGGCCGTGTGTGCCAAAGCAACAGTCTGGCCATCCACCGTTTACCAACCTGAATTAGAGTGTTCCGCCATCCGGGGGGCCGGGAATTGACGGTTCCTACGGCCTTGCTGAGTTTCTCCAGGTAGGCCACCGCGCGCCGCAGCTCATCAAAGTTATAGAGCTCAACTCCGCCGCCCGGCAGCGGAATGTGGCAGTGGAAGCATTCGGTATATCCGCCGCGGTACTCCTGTTGACATTGTGGGCAAAACATCATAACCCCTCACACAAGTGTACTAACCAGGACCACATTTCGCAGATTTGCGCCCGTCAGAAAATGACAGGCTTTGGACCAACTCCCACGCCTGAGTCTCAACCTCCCAACCCTGTCATTTTCCGGGCGGGTCACGGCTGGCCTCCGCTTTTGATAAAACAGGAGGTCCCGGGAGGGCAGACCGGATTTACAGACCGCGATTTTGTAGAAGCTGCCGTAGAGCCGGCAGGTGCGGCGCTGGCGTCGTCCTAATGGGCGTTCATTTTCTGAAGATACTGGCAATCGCCGCAATATGCGTCGCGACGGGCGTAGCAGCGGAACCGCTGACAATCGGCGTCTCTCTACTGACGCAACAACATCCCTTCTACGTTGCGCTGGCGGATGCGATGAAACAGGAAGCCAGGAAAGACCGGGTCACGCTGGACATCGCCATCGCCAATCAGGACCTGAACAAGCAGGTTTCCGATGTTGAGGACTTGATCAGTAAACACGTGAACGCCATCATTCTGTCACCGGTGGATTCCCGGGGAGTCAAGGCGGCGGTGATCAAGGCGCAGAGGGCCGGAATTCCGCTGATCACCGTGGATATTGCGGCAGACGGCGTGGATGTGATCTGCCACGTGGCGACGGACAACTATGCGGGCGGGGTCGAGGCGGGCGACCTGATGGCGAAGGCGCTCGGTGGTAGAGGGAACGTGGGCATTATCGACTATCCGACCGTGCAATCGGTAACGGATCGCATAGCGGGCTTCAAAAGGGCGCTCTCCTTTTACCCGAACATGAGAATCGTCTCCATCCAGCCGGGGATCACCAGAGCCGAAGCGCTGACTGCGGCACAGAATATGTTGCAGGCGAACCCCGACCTGAACGGCATTTTTGGTTTTGGAGACGATGCGGCGCTGGCCGCACTGGTCGCGGTGAAATCCGCAGGCAGAGCCAACCAGGTCAAGATCGTCGGCTTCGACGGCATGCCGGAGGCGCGCAACGCGGTCGATAAGGAAGCGAACTTTGTCGGCTTAATCCGCCAATATCCGGAGACCATGGGAGCGATTGCGGTGGACGCAGCCGTGAAGGTGCTCCACGGCCAAAAAGTCAGCAAGGTGATTCCTGTCGTGCCTGGCGTCTACATCCGGCCGGCGAAGCATTGAGCATGCGGCACACAAC
>JASHOO010000376.1 GCA_030041035.1 Bryobacteraceae bacterium
GCGATGATGACGGCGATCGTGATGGTGATGAAGAATACGCGCGCCCAGTAAAGCAGCGCCACCGTCACGCCCAGCGCGATCACGGGACTCGCGGAGAAGCGGAGCTCCGCGGACTTCAGCGGTTCCAGGCCTTTCCAAGGTCGCGTGAGGATCGCCACGGCGAGGTACTCGACACCTCTTCTTTCTTCGAATCTACCATGCTGCCGCCTATAATGTAATCGCAGATGTCGCACAATGCGAACAAAGTGCGGAGCTCGCCCTCTCACGCATGACTCCGACCGGCCGCGTTCTGGCGCTCGACCTCGGCAAGAGGCGCATCGGCCTTGCCATCAGCGATGAATTGGGCATTACCGCACAAGGCCTTCCCACGCTCGAACGCCGCAACAAACGCGCCGACCTGGCGGCGCTCGCAACCCTGATCCGGGAGCATCGCGTCACTCAGTTATTGATGGGAAACCCTCTGCACATGAGCGGGAACGAAGGCCGGCAATCCGCATGGGTGCAGGAGTTCGCCCGCGCCCTCGAGCAACACAGCGGCATCCCCGTGCGGCTCTGGGATGAGCGCCTCACCACCGTGGAAGCTTCCCGTGTGCTGCGCCAGAGCGGCATCAGCATCGAAAAGCGCGCCGCAGCGGTCGACCGGCTCTCCGCCGTCATTCTGCTGCAAAGTTATCTCGACTCAGGTGAGCGGACGTGAAGCTCGTTCGGCGCTTCACTGCACTCGCCATCCTGCTCCTCGCCGGCGCCGGCTATGTCGCCTGGGAGTTGATACGTCCCTATGCCGCATTCCGCGCAGAGACGTTCATCGAGTTCCCCAAAGGCACCAGTACGGTGGAAATGGCAAGCATGCTCGCCGCCTCTGGCGTGATCCAGCACCCCTGGGCATTTCTGGCCGCCCGCGCGTTACAACCGCGGCGAAAGCTGCAAGCGGGAGAGTACCATTTCACCCAGCCGGCTTCCGTGCTGGACGTTTACGACCGCATCGCCCGCGGCGACGTGTTCTACTATGCTCTCGCCGTTCCCGAAGGCCAGAACATGTTCGACATCGCCGCCGACGCGGAAAAGTTGGGGCTCTTCCCCTCCGCCGATTTCCTGCGCGCTGCCCGCGATCCTTCCTCTATCCGCGATGTCGACCCGGCCGCTCCCACGCTCGAGGGTTATCTGTTTCCCAGCACCTACCGTCTCACCCGCCACAGCACACCGGAGCAGTTGTGCCGCATGATGACGGCTCAGTTTCGCGATGTATGGAAACAACTCGGCGCTCCTGCGGACGTCCACACTACGGTCACGCTGGCCTCGCTCATCGAGCGTGAAGCCCGCTATCCCCCCGACCGCCCGCTGATCTCCTCGGTGATGCACAACCGCTTGCAGATCAGGATGAAGCTCGATTGTGATCCCACCACCATTTACGCGGCGCTTCTCGACGGCCGCTACCGGGGCACCATCCACCAATCCGATCTGGCCAGCAACAACCCGTACAACACCTACCGGCACGCCGGTTTGCCGCCCGGCCCCATCGCCAACCCCGGCCGTGACTCGCTCCTCGCTGCCCTGCACCCCGCCGATACCCAGTATCTTTACTTCGTCTTGCGGCCCGACGGCTCCGGCGCTCATAATTTTTCCAAGACGATTTCCGAGCATCAGCTCGCCATTGCGCAATATCGCCGTGCCAACCAGCGGGAACAGGTCGAAGAAAGCGCGCCTCGCCGGCATACTCGAGGAAAGAAAGCTCAGCACGATAACTGAGCGCCATTGGCGTGAGCTCTTGGACGCACTCGCGCCCATTTCCGAAAGCTATCTGCGCCATTTGCTGGCGGAGACGGGTATTCCGGTCGAGCCGCCTTTCGGCGGCGTGCGGCAGAAGACTTTCGCGGAACTCGAGCAATCGCTGGTGGAGTTGGAGCAGGTCTACACGCGCGCCAAAGAAACCGGCGATCGCTCCCGTGCTCAGTTATGCCGCAACGTGGTGATTCAAGCCAAGGACCACGCCCGCCTGGCGGCGCGAAGCCCCAAGACCACAGCCGAAAAAAGGGCGGCAAAACAGGAAATGGTCCAGTGGATGCTGGTCTGGCTGGACAACCCCGGAGTGTTCCCTGCCTGGGTCAAACTTCGGAGGCTGAAACTGGAAGGAAACGCTTGACTTATACGTGAGGGTCCAGCATTTTCTGGACTTCGGACTTGCCCACTGCTCCTACCCGCTGTTCCACCACCTTGCCCCCCTTGAACAGCAGCAGCGTGGGAATCCCCCGGATGTTGTAGCGCATGGCCGTCTGGCCATTGTCATCCACGTTCAGTTTGCCGACCTTGGCCTTACCTGCGTATTCCGATGCAATCGTGTCGATAGTCGGCCCCATCTGCCGGCACGGTCCGCACCACTCCGCCCAAAAATCCACCAGCACGGGCTGCGGCGAATTGATCACATCGGCGTCGAACGCGCCGTCGGTAAAGGTCATGACTTTGTCCCCTGCCATCTGTATCCTCCAGTACTATTGGATCTTACTTCACGCTAAAGGATGCAGCGTGTTGCCGCCGCCATCCAAAAGCTTGCGGTATAAGGCCGCGTATTCCGCAGCCGAAGCCCGCCAAGAAAAATCTTTCTGCATGCCCCGCCGCATCATGCCTTCCCACTCCGGCCGATTTTCGAAGGCCGCAGACGCCTCGCGGATGGCTGCCATTAGGGCGGGTGCCGAGTACTCCCGGAACTTGAAACCCGTCCCTCCGTCGATGGTATCATCAAGCCCCCCCGTCGCGCGAACCACCGGCACGGTTCCATAACGCAGGCTGTACATCTGGTTGAGGCCGCTGGGCTCGTAGCGGCTGGGCATCAGGAAGATGTCGGCGCCGGCCTCGATTTTGTGAGCCAGGGCGTCGTCGTACCCTATTTCCACGCGAATGCGATCGGGATAGGCGGCGGCGACCGCGCGGAGCTTGGCCTCGTAGGATGCGTCTCCCGCTCCAAGTACAACTAAATAAAGGTCTTGCTCGGCCAATTGCGGCGCGATTTCGAGAATCAGGTCGGTTCCTTTTTGGCTGGCGAGGCGCGACACCGTGCCGAGGAGCGGCCGGTCCGCGGCCTTTTCCGGCAACCCGAACTCGCGGATTAACTCTTTTTTGCACAATGGCTTACCGCTCAGATCCTGGGCCGAATAGTGGGCCGTGAGATGGGCATCGGTAGCCGGGTTCCAGTCGCGGTAGTCGACCCCGTTCAGGATGCCGTAGAGGTCGGCGCTGCGCGCCCGAAGTACGCCATCCACCCCGAAGCCGTATTCCTCGGTCTGGATTTCGGCGGCATACCCCTGGCTCACGGTGCTTAGGGCGTCGCTGAAAAGCAGACCACCTTTCAGAAGATTGACCTTTCCGTAGAACTCCAGGCCATCGACGGTGAAAATTTGCCGATCAAAGCCAATTTGGGGAAGCACAGAGGGCGCGAACAACCCCTGGTAGCCGAGGTTGTGGATGGTAAATAAAGTCTTTATTCCCAAGAAGGTAGGGTCATAGCGAAACGCTGTGCGGAGATACACCGGGGCGAGCGCGGATTCCCAATCGTGGCAATGCAGGATGTGCGGCCGGAAGATGCGGCGGGCTACGGCGAGAGCGGCCCGGGAAAGGACGGCGAAGCGCCGGGCGTTGTCGGGGTAGTCGCCTTTGGAATCGCCGTAAAGTCCATCGCGATCATAGAGAACGTGGGCTTCGAGGAAATAGAACGGAGTTTCGGCCTCCGCCTGATAGATGCTGGTGTCGTACATGCTTGTACCGAGCCAGACCGGCAGGGAGTCGTAAACGCGCCGGGCCGAGGTAAGCTCGATGCGGCTGTAGCGCGGAATCAGCACGGCGACTTCGCAGTCAAACGCGCGCAGGGCCGCGGGCAGGCTGCCCACGACGTCGGCCAAGCCGCCGCTTTTGGCGAACGGCGCGGCTTCGGAGGCGACCATCAGAACTTTGATCATGGACGCAGGAAATATTGATTATCGCAGCCCGGTGTCCGGCGGCTCGATTGGTTCAGTTTTCCAGGTACGTGTAGCCGTGGAGGCCTTCTTCGTAGAAGCGCAGAAGCTTGCCGGATTCCTCGTAGCTCATGCGGCTTTCGCGGACGGCGGTTTCGACGTCTTTGCGCATTTCGGCGATCAGCGAGTCGGCGTTGAACTGAACGTATTTGAGGACTTCGCGAACAGAGTCGCCTTTAATGACGGCATCGAGGATCACTTCGCCGGCCGGGCTCAGCTTGACGTGGACGGCGTTGGTGTCACCGAACAGGTTGTGCAGGTCGCCTAGAATTTCCTGGTAGGCGCCTAACAGGAATGCGCCCAGATAGTAATCCTGCCCATGGAACGGGTGGAGCGGCAGAGTGCGCTTGACATCGCGGCGGTCGATGAACTGGTCGACTTTGCCATCGGAATCGCAGGTGATGTCGCCCAGCACGGCGTACTGGGTGGGACGCTCTTCGAGGCGATGGATGGGCATGATGGGGAACAACTGCTTGATGGCCCAACTATCGGGAAGGCTCTGGAACAGCGAGAAATTGCAGAAGTAGGTATCCGCCAGCATGGCGTCGAGGCCTTCAAACTCTTCGGGGAAATAGTCCAGGTCGCGGGCCAGTTTCTGAATGCGGCGGCAGATGGTCCAGAACAGATTTTCCGCCAGGCAACGCTGCTCGAGCGGCAGATAGCCCAGGCTGAACAGGTTCAATGCCTGATCTAGCGCCTGCTGGGCATCGTGGTAGCTTTCGAGCATGTTCTTGGCGCTCAAGGAGCGGTTGGTTTCCTGCAAATCGATGAGCGGCTGTTCGGGTTCGGCGGGCAGTTCGCCAATCTGATCGTCGCCATAGCCGGCGACGCCCAAAACGTTGAACACGAGCACGCTGTGGTAGGCGGTGATGGCGCGGCCGCTCTCAGTGACGATGGTGGGGTGGGGGACGCCGGCTTCATCGCAGACGTTCTGGATGTGATAGACGACGTCGGCGGCGTATTCCTGCAAGGTGTAGTTGACGCTGGATTCGAAATCGGTCTGGGAGCCGTCGTAATCGATGCCAAGACCGCCGCCGACATCGAGATAGCGAAGGCCGGCGCCGGCGCGGGCGAGATCGGCGTACATACGGGCGGCTTCGTTGACTGCGGCTTTCAGGTGGCGGATGTTGGTGATCTGGCTGCCCAAATGGAAATGCAGCAGGTGCAGGCAATCGGCCAGCCCGCGGAGCTTCAACTCTTCAAGCGCGCGAACAGCCTCGCTGGTGGTCAATCCGAATTTGGAGCGATAACCGGCGGAAGATTTCCAGCGTCCGGCGCCGCGGCTGGCGAGCTTGACGCGCAGGCCGATGGTGGGCCGGACTCCGATGCGCTCGGAGCACTTAGCAATCAGATCCAGCTCGGTATATTTTTCAATTACCGGAATGATGTGGCGGCCGACCTTCTGGGCCAGCATGGCCAGCTCGATGTACTCTTCATCCTTGAAGCCGTTGCAGATGATGGGCGTCTCGTTATTGGCGAGCGCCATGACGGCGAGCAGCTCGGGCTTGGAACCGGCTTCCAGGCCGAAATGGTAGGGGCGGCCGTACTCCATGACCTCTTCGACTACCTGGCGCTGCTGATTGACTTTGATCGGGTAGACGCAGAAATAGCCCCCCTGATACTTGTGGTCGGCAATAGCGGTCTGGAAGGCGGAGTGAATCTCTCCCAGCCGGTGCCTCAAAATATCGGCGAAGCGGATGAGGATGGGCAGGGAGATGCCGCGCAGCACAAGTGTATCGACCAGCTCCTTGAGATCGATGGAGCGCGCGGGGTCCTTTTCGGGGTGAACCAGAATGTGGCCGTTGGGAGCTACGGAGAAATAGCCCTTGCCCCAACTCGCCACGTCGTACATTTCGCCGGCATCCTGCGTGGACCAGCGCTCGGTAGGCTCCAGAATTGCGGGTCCTTTGCGGCCGTTTCTTTCCAACTTCCCTCCAAAAATTTCAGTGTCCTTCGAAATGACGCCGAGGGCAAGTAATTTTTCGTTTCTTTTCAAGAGAGAGCGCTGTGGAATTGCTGTTCCGGCGGTTAAGAATCCGATACAGATGCGTCCGACGATGCAGACCGGCTACCACAGCTTGACATCCTGGTGGTGGAGGGCGTCAGCGAGCGATTGATGGCCGGTGAGGCAGGCCCAGGCGAGACGATAGGGAACGAGCACAGGGCCGGCGGCGGCGCTGCGCAGAACCTGGTTATCGCGCCAGTTCCAGAGACGCTCGGGATGCTGGTCAACGGACTGCGGCAGCGAATCCCAGTGGCCGTTGGGATAGCAGAAGGCGCCGATGGACTGAACGAAGATCGAGAACGCGAGCGTGGCGGCGAAGGCGAACCTCCACGGGCGCGAGGATTCGACGAGGCGCATGACGGGGATCATCAAGATGACGAGACAGGGAACTACGTCGGTGAGCAGGCGCGGGCCGTAGGAGAATCCGCCCCACCAGAGGCGATATCTGGCCCACAGCAGAACGCCGGCCGTGGTGGCGGCCAGACAGATGAGGTAGATGGCGCGATGCGGCTTCGAGGGACCGCGGAACCACAGCCAGACGCCGATGGCTGAAAACACGAACACGGGACAGAACACGAACAAACCGCGGCTGGGGCTGATGAGTAGACCTGCGGCTCCTTCGAGCATGTTGCCCTGCATGAGCCAGCCGGCCGGATAGGAGCCGGGAGCGCGGCCGAAAATCTGGAGATTGTAGACCAGCGCGCATGCCGCAGGGAGGGCGGCGCAGGCGGCAAACAGCCATTTTTGTCCGGCGCGCCAGCGGGAGAAGAGGGCATAGGCGGCGATGAACGCGAAGGGCACGGCGTTACTCAGCCGGATGGCGACGCCGATGCCTGCGGAGAGACCGGCGAGGGCGGGAAACAAAAAGCCGCCGGGAAAATCGGCCGCACGGACGAGACAGAGCAGTCCCAGGATGAGGGCCAGTTCGCCGGCGCCATGCTGCCAGAGGGCCTGGCTGGAGATGCTCCAGGTTGGGGAGGCGAACGCGTAGACCAGCGCCAGCAGCCATGCCGTTCGCGAATCCGTGAGCTTGCGGGCCAGTGCCAGAAAAGCGACGACGGAGAGAGCGGCAACGAGCGACGCGCTGATCTTTTCGCAGATGCGGGCGAGCAGCACAACCAGACCGGCGGGCATCTGCTGGATATCCAGGAAAGCCAGGGGCGTGTAGAGCGGCGTCAGGAGCAGCGGAAGCGCGATGGGAAAGGAAGAGTAATAGTGGCCGTCGCGGCCGTGCTTGAGCCAAACGGGATGCATGTGCTCGGTGCGCTTGTACCAATCGGCAAAACGATCGAGCGTGAGGGTATGGCCGGCGACGAGAGTCAGGGGGAGCAGAGCGGCAGGAGCAGTGTCACCAGACGGGATGGGACGCAGGTTGAGGTTGTAGACGAAAAAAGCAATCGCGAATAGACAGACGCGGCTTCGCAAGCAGCTATTTTAGCCGCAGGGCGAGGCGTACTCTCAATCGGCGCCGGAAAGTTGAACCAGCGCGGGCGCGGCGGCGTTGTTCAGGACGGCTTCGGCGTCCTGCGCGGTGAAGCTTTCCACCTTGGCCGAGATATTCATGGAACAGAATTTCGGCCCGCACATGGAGCAGAAGTGGGCGTCCTTGAAGCCTTCCTCAGGGAGGGTCTCATCGTGCATGGAGCGCGCGGTTTCGGGATCGAGAGAGAGCTCGAACTGGCGGTTCCAATCGAAGCGGTAGCGCGCACGGGAAAGCTCGTCATCGCGGTCGCGGGCACCGGGGCGGTGACGGGCGATGTCGGCGGCGTGGGCAGCGATTTTGTACGCCATGATGCCGGCTTTGACGTCTTCGCGATTGGGCAGGCCGAGGTGTTCTTTGGGGGTTACGTAGCACAGCATGGATGCGCCGTGCCAGCCGATCATGGCGGCGCCGATGGCGGAAGTGATGTGATCGTAGCCGGGGGCGAAGTCGGTGACGAGCGGGCCGAGCGTATAGAACGGCGCCTCATGGCACAGCTCCATTTCCTTTTCAACCTGGAGCTGGATCTGGTCGAGCGGGATGTGGCCGGGGCCTTCGATCATCACCTGGACGTCGTACTCCCAAGCTTTGCGGGTGAGCTCGCCGAGGGTTTTCAGTTCGGCGAACTGCGCTTCGTCGCTGGCGTCGGCGACGCAGCCGGGACGGAGTCCGTCGCCCAGTGAAAAGCTGACGTCGTATTTCTGGAAAATTTTGCAGATCTCCTCGAAGTGGTCGTAGAGCATGTTCTGGCGGTGGTTTTTGACCATCCATTCAGCCAGAATGGAGCCGCCGCGGCTGACGATGCCGGTGATGCGTTTGGTGGTCAGCGGGATGTATTGGACCAGGACGCCGGCGTGGATGGTCATGTAATCCACGCCCTGCTGGGCCTGTTCTTCGATGACTTCGAGCATCAGGGCCGCCGAGAGATCTTCGAGGCGGCGCACGCGGCTCAAGGCTTCGTAGATAGGGACGGTGCCGATGGGCACAGGCGAGGCTTCGATGATGGCCTGGCGGATGCGCGGGATGTCGCCGCCGGTGGAAAGATCCATGACGGTATCGGCGCCGTACTTGACGGAATCGCGGAGTTTTTCGAGCTCCAGGTCGATCTCGGAGGTGACGGCGGAATTCCCGATGTTGGCGTTGATCTTGCAATTTGACGCCACCCCGATGCACATGGGCTCGAGGTTGACGTGGTTGATGTTGGCGGGAATGATCAGGCGGCCGCGCGCGACCTCCGACCGGATCAGCTCGGGCGGGAGATTCTCTCGGCGGGCGACATACGCCATCTCGCCGGTGATGATGCCCCGCCGCCCGTAGTGCATCTGGGTGCGGACGGGATCATCTTTTCGTTGTGGGATCCATGGAGAGCGAATCATAACTTTTCGGGCACAGGCGCCGCGCGAAGCGACGCCCGCGCCAAGCGTCCTCTACTTAGCTTTGTTCTTTTTCGGCTTCTTGGCTTCCTTGCGGCCGCGATCTTGAGACTTCGCCATACTCGTGATTCTCCCTTCGTTTTCAAATTATAACCGCGATCACGCACGGGAGGAGCCGTTTTTCTCGGAGAATGGCGTAAAAGGAAACACGGAAGCCAGCAGCACGCCCAGCCACAACCACGTGGCGAGCGGCACCCACAGGACGTGGACCCAGGCGTGGCGCTTGAACCAGGCTTCGCACCGGGGCAACTCCGCTTTGGCCAGCGTGGCGCGGTTCACGCCTTTCAGCATGCCTAAACCGAGCTGCGTGACGAGCACCCACTCGGCACCACGAGAGCCCCGGAGCGACGCGATGATCGCGGCCGCCATGCCGCCGCAATAAAAGAAGTGCGACACGAGTCCTTCCCACCAGAGCCGTGGAAGGTACTGGCGGGCGAGAGCCATTTGGCGGCGGGCCCAGCGGAGGAAAGCGCGCATGGTGGTGCGGCCGGTAAAGGCGGCGACGGCACCGGGTGCGAAAGCGATGCGCAATCCGGCGCGGCGGACGGCGCCGGTAACGGCGGCGCTTTCACTCAACGACTCGCGCCACGAGGCGGGGACGCGCAGCTCGAAGAATATTTCTTTTTGGATGGCCAGCGAGCCGGCCCACACGAACGGATTATTCCCCGGTCCGAGCAAGCCCATGACGGGCGCGATCCAGACGCTGCGCAAGAGCGACCAGAAATCGGGCGGCTCGGGGGCGAACCAGCAGAATCCGGTGCTGACGCCGACGTTGGCTTCGGTGAGCGGAGCGACGAGCGCGCGAAGCCATTGGGGCGAAACGCGGCCGTAAGCGTCGGCAAAAGCCAGGATCTCAGACTGCTTGCGGGAAAGCTGGACGCCGGCCAGAAGGTTCTCGATGCGCTCGTGAGATTTGGGTTTTTCCGCACCAGCCAGGACCACGAGAACGCGCCTGGGCAGGACATCGGGCGGAATATCGGCGGCAGTGCGAGCGGCGACAATCAGCTCATAGCTGGGATAATCCTGGGCAGCCAGCGCGGCTAGGTTCTCGCGCAGGCCGTTGTCGGGCCCCTCGACGGACGTGATCACGGTTGCGGGCGGGGTGACGGGATCCGGGCCGGGAGTGAGGCGCTCGGCGACAAACTGCGCCCGCTTGCGTTCTCCGCGCAGCGCGAGGGCGGCCAGCACCAGCGCCGGACCCGCGAAGAACCAAAACCAGAACACTCGAAGAGTCTAACAAGAAGTGCAGTTTATACGGCCGGCGCCCACTTGCCGTTATACTTGAGGAAAATGGAGCGACTGTTCCAACTGGGGGCGGTTTTATTTTGCGCCGCGTTGGCTGTAGCGGCTCCGGTTCGGACGACCGATGCGGAGATGAACGACCAGTACCGCGCGCGCCGCGCGGATCTGCGCAAGGCGCTGGGGGACGGGGTCACCGTGCTTTTTGGCCGCACCGAGGACCGGGAGGAGGATCTGCGAACCGGTTTTTTCCAGGAATCCAACTTCTACTACCTGACGGGGTGGCGGGAGCCAGGCGCCATTCTGATGCTGGCGCCGCTCGCCGAAGATCCGAAGACGCCGGGGTATGCGGCGCGGGCCAAGGTGCCGCGGGAAATCCTGTTTCTGCCGGAGCGCAATGCGGAGGAGGAAAAATGGACCGGCCGCAAGCTGGGACCCTCGGACCCGGAGGCGAAAAGCGCTACCGGTTTTGAAGTGGTGATGCCGGCGGAGAAGTTCGAAGCCGAGCTGGCCCTGGCTCTCGAAGCGTATGCGAATATCTACACTCTGACCGACCAGCCGGCGGCGGAGCGGCTGAAGCAACTGGCGCCGCTGCGCGGGATCTCGAACGCTGCCGCGGCGATTGTGAAACTGCGGATGCACAAATCGCCGGAAGAGATTGCTTTGATCCAGCACGCTATCGATGTCACGATCGAGGCGCACCGCGCCGCCTGGCAGCGTGCGGCTCCGGGTCTCCACGAATATGAGATTGCCGCAACCATGATGGATGTTTACCAGGATGCGGGGTGCGAGCGGAGCGCTTATGCGCCGATCGTAGGATCGGGCCCGAACTCGGTTTATCTGCACTACTCGCGGAATAACCGCCGCATCGATGCGGGCGAAGTGCTGCTCATGGACGTAGGCGCGGAGTGCGCGGGTTATGCCGCCGACATTACACGCACGATTCCAGTCAGCGGCAAGTTCACCCGCCGGCAGCGCGAGATCTACGAGATTGTGCTCGGCGCGCAGAAGGCCGCGATTGCGGCGGTGAAGCCCGGCCAGACACTCAGCAAGACGGCTCCCAACAGCCTGTATCGCATCGCGTACGATTACATCGATTCGCACGGCAAGGACCTGCACGGTGATTCACTGGGCAAGTACTTCACGCACGGTCTCGGCCATCACGTCGGGCTGGATGTTCACGACGCCTCCGACCCCAACGCTCCGCTCGAAGCGGGCATGGTGATTACGATTGAGCCGGGCATTTACATCCCGGAAGAGAACCTGGGTGTGCGCATCGAGGACATGGTGCTGGTGACGGAGCACGGCGCCAAGCTCCTGAGCGCTGCGCTGCCGCGGGAACCGGGTGAGATTGAGAAACTGCTCAGCCGGAGCGCGGCTGCCGCTCCCGGACGCTGACTTATGCCGTCTCCCACCAGACACCGCTTTGGGTATGCCGGTGTGCTGGCGGCAACGTTCATGCTGGCGCTGGCGGCAAGCTGGACGCCGCTGGGCGCCCAGATCGACAACACGGCGTACGACTGGATCTTCCGCCTGAGGCAGCCGCGGCCGTGGCAGCCCGAGTCAATGGTTCTGGCGATCGACGAACTTTCATTCTCGGCGCTGGGCGGCCAGCTTGGTCTTCGCCGCGCGCTGGCGGATGGCCTGGAACGAATCGCGGCTGCGTCGCCCCAGGCCGTGGCGATTGACGTGATTCTGGCGGATGACAGCGACAAAGATTCAGACGACCGCCTGGAGGCGGCATTCCGCGCCACGCACAAGCTGATTCTGCCGTGTGACCTGCTGCCGGATGGCAGCGGCTGGGACGATCCGCTGCCGCGTTTCCGGAGACTGGCGGCGGCGGTGGGGCACGTGCACGCCGATGTGGATTCCGAGAGGGTGGCGCGCGCGGTACCGCTGGAGAAGGCTTCCGGACACGACCGGCGTTGGGCGCTGGCGCTGGAGGCGTACCGGGTCAGCCGCAGCGTCGTGATCGTGGAAACACCGCAGACGCTGGATGTGGGCGCGGTTTCCATCCCGGCCTCCAATGCCAGCGGGCGCGCTATGCGCATCCGCTATCTGCCGCCTGACGGGAGAATCCCCGCGGTCACGCTGAAACAGTTGCACGACAGTCCGGATCTGGCAAGCCGGTTTGCCGGAAAGATTGTCTTCGCGGGCGTCACGGCGCAGACCGCGATGAAAGACCGGTGGTTTACCCCGTATGGCTCGCCGACCCCCGTGCCGGGCGTCGAGATTGACGCCAATGCGTATGAAACCATCGCTCAGCAGCAATTCCTAGTCGATGCTCCGGAGTGGTCGGTGGCGCTGTTCTGCCTGCTGCTGACGGTGGCTGCGGGCGCGGCCTTTGCCTGGTTCTGGGGCTGGCGTGCCATCACGATCGCATTGTGCCTGCTGGCGATGGCGCATGCTGCGCCCTACGTAGCGTTCAGCCGCGGCACCGTGTTTCCGTTTTCACCGGGAGTTTCGGCGGCGTGGCTTTCGCTGGTGGCGGCCGGGCTCTGGCAATGGGTCTACGTGCGGCGGCGCCTAGTGAAATCCGAAGCCGAGCGCGAACGCTATCAGCATGCCGTGCAGTTTGTCACGCACGAGATGCGCACGCCGCTCACGGCCATTCAGGGATCGAGCGAGCTGATGAGCCGCTACGCCATGCCGGAGGAAAAGCGCAAGCAGATCGCTGACCTGATCCATTCGGAATCGAAGCGGCTGGGCCGCATGATCCAGACCTTTCTCGATGTCGAGCGGCTCTCGGCCGGAGAAATAGAACTGAAGAAGGAAAACTTCGCAGTACGCGAGGTCATGAACGCGTGCGTGGAGCGGGCCAGGCCGTTGGCGGATCGCAAACAGATCCGCATCACGGTGGCATATCTGAGCGCGGAGCTTCTCTCCGGCGATCGCGAGCTGATGGAATACGCCTTCTACAACCTGCTCACCAACGCCATCAAGTACTCGCCGGCGAATACCGAAGTGACGGTTTGCGCGACCCGCGAAGGCGACCAGTGCGCCGTGTCGGTGCGCGACCAGGGCATCGGCATGGATCAAAAAGAAGTCCGCAAAATCTTTCAGAAATTCTACCGGACCAAGAAAGCCGAGCAATCCGGTGAGGCGGGCACGGGAATCGGGCTATCGATCGTGGAGCAGATTGTTCTGCAACATGGTGGGAAAATCGATGTAGAGAGCGCGCCTGGGGAGGGTTCCTGCTTCACGTTGAGGCTGCCGGTGGCGCAGGCAGTAGGGACCAAGCCGATCGCTGCCAATTGAACATGAAACGATTGCTGGTAGTGGAAGACGACGCCGGGGTCCGCACCACCATCGTCAGCTTCCTGGAACTGGAAGGCTATGCGGTGGACGCGGCGGCGTCCTCCGATGAAGCCCTGGCCCGCCTGGAGCAGAACCCATACCCGATTGTCATTTCCGATATTTATATTGACAGCCGCACGGGATTGGATGTTTTGGAGGCGGCACGGCGCAAGGATCCCTCGTGCTCGGTGATTCTCATGACGGCGCGCGGCACCATGGAAACCGTGATGGCCGCGACGCGCGGAGGCGCATTTGACTATATCGCCAAGCCTTTCGAGCTGGATCGCATTCTCGAGACGGTAAAACGGGCCGAGGCGGCTGGCGCTGAGGAGGCCGGCGAGGTTGAGCCGGAGGAATTGCCCGAGACGGAGATGATCGGCAGTTCATCCGCCATGGTGGAGATTTACAAGACCGTCTCGCGGGTAGCGCCCACGGACGCCACGGTGCTGATCGAAGGCGAAACCGGCACGGGCAAGGAACTGGTGGCGCGTATGATCCACCGCAACAGCCCGCGGGTGGCGCAGACGTTTGCGCCGGTGGACTGCGCTTCCATCACGCCGACGCTGCTTGAAAGCGAGCTATTCGGGGCGCTGAAAGGTTCCTACACCGGAGCGGATCGCGACCGGGTGGGCGTGCTGGAATCGGCGCACCGCGGCACGGTATTCCTGGACGAGATCGGCGACATCGAACTGGGCATTCAGGTGAAGCTGCTGAGGTTTCTTCAGGAGCGCGAGGTGCGGCCGGTGGGCGCTTC
>JASHOO010000377.1 GCA_030041035.1 Bryobacteraceae bacterium
GCGGCCAGCCCTCCGAGATTGGAGAGATTGCCGGCCACGAGCGCGGTCAGCGGCGTTCCGTTGGCCGCCGTGAAGGTCCCGCTCACCGTCCAGCCGGCGAGCGTTTTCGTGGTCCAGCCGCCGTTGCGGAGCATGCCGTGGACGCCGACCGGAGAGGAAAGCAGGAAAGTTGTCTGCAAATTGTTGCGCTGATCGAACGTGGAGAGGCCGCGCTCCAGATTGAGGTCGGAGATGTATTGCACGAGCGTGCCGCCGGTGCCGCTGAAATTCGAGGCATCGTCGATCGACTTCGAGCGCGTGTAGAGCAGCACTCCGGAGATTCCCCGCGAGAAGCGGCGCGTCAGACGGACCTGGCCGGCGTGAAAGATGGAGTCGGCCTGCGAGGTCTCGTAGGTGAAGCTCGTGGCATAGGGGATTTGCAGCTCCTGCTGGGCATCGGTCACGGAGGCGCCGGCGACAGGGCGGTTGGGCTGCTCGGCTACCGGCAGATTCGTGCCCTTGGTGCCGATATATTCGAGCTCGAGCAGAAATCCGTGCGGCAGCGTGTTCTGGACGGCGAACGACCAGGTTTGCGCGTAAGCCAGCTTGAAATTGGGGTCGACGGCGAATGTGTTGGGGATGGTCTGGGACGGAATGATGGGAAAGCCGTTCTGAAGAGTGAGCAGATTCGCCGGGCTGGTGGTGAGCGAAAGGTTGGTGGAGAACGGCGGCTGGGTGGCCAGCGTGGTACCGAGTTGAGAGTAGACCGACGGGCTGTAGAAAATGCTGTAACCGCCGCGGATGACCGTGCTGGCCTTGGGAGACGGCCGCCAGGCGAAACCCAGGCGGGGAGAGAAGGCGTGAGTATCGGGCCGGATCAGGCTGCTGGGCAAGCCGTCTTCGCCTGGAGTGACCACGGTCACGCCGCTGTATCCCGGGGCAACCAGCAAGTTTGCCAGCCTGCCGTATAGCGCGGTGTACGGGGCGAAGTATTCGTAGCGGATGCCGACGTTGAACGACAGCCCGCGCGTGGGGCGCCAATCGTCGCGCGCATACCAGCCTGTGGCCCAACTCCGCAGGTAGTAATTGTCGTCGCCATACTGCAAAGAGCTGGATTGCGGCAGGCCGAGCAGAAAGTCGGCAAAATCGAAACCGGTGCCCGCGATGGGATCGCCCTTGGGGTTCAGTTCGCTGGTGAGCAGGCCGCTGAAGGTGAACGAGCCGCGCGCGTTCTGATAATCGGTGCTGTTGACTTGCAACCGCCGAAACAGGTAGCCGAACGCCAGGTTGTGCCGGCGATGGATCACGTAGGTGAAGTTGTCGGTGAAATTGGTCGTCTGATTACGCGTCAGCGAGGGGCTACCGTCAGAGAGGCCGCCGAGGTTGGTGAAGGAAATATTCGGCGGGCCGTAATTCAGGGGCGTTTGCAGCGTTCCTTCGATCCCCAGATCGCCTTCGATATTGTCCACATCGGCGAAGTACGGCGTCAGGCGGTTGATGTTGCGGCTGAAGGTGAGGGTGGCGCTGTTGTTGACGCGCGGCGCTAAGCTGTGGCTCCAGCCCGCCGAGGCGCTCACTCCGTAGCCGGAGCCGGAATCCTCGAATCCGAAAATCTGCTCGGTTTTGGAATCACGATTCTGAAACTGGACGTTGTAATTCAGGCGGTCTTTGTTTGTGATGGGGATGTTCAGCCGGAGGCCCAGATTGTTGTTGTTGTTCGGCGTCGAGGTGACGAGCTCATAGTTCTGGACGATGCCGGTATAGACTGGCTGCGGGAAGAATGACAGCAACGCCGCCGAAGCCGGGTTGATGCGCGATGCGGGTATGATGTTGCCGGGAAATGGCGCGTGGCTGAGAGGATCGTAGATGACGACCGGCGCGCTATTCACGAGCGTTTGGGAAAAATCGCCGTCGCGCTCTGCCGGCGTTGGAACCGAGGTCTGCACGCTATAGGGGTTGCGGCTGAGCATTCCCTGATACGTGAAGTAGAAGCTGGCGCGCGGATAATGCAGGATTTTCGGAATGTTCAGCGGCCCACCGACGTTCAGTCCAAAGTTGGTGATGGCGTAGGAAGGCTTTGGCTCCGGGTGGCCATTCAAGGAGAACGGAGCCGCGTCGAGCGCCGAGTTTTCGAGCTTCATGAAAACCGAGCCGGTGTAGGCCGGCTGGCTGCGCCGGCGATTGCCGAAACTGGCGTACTGGCCGTTGTAGGGGCCGCGACGATTCGGGTTTCCGCCAGCACCACCGCGTCCGCCGCCTCCACCGAATCCGCCGCCACCGCCACCACGTCCGCCGAATCCACCACCACCGCCACCGAAACCGCCGCCGGGACCTCCCTGCCCTCCTCCCGGTCCGAAACCGCCGTTGATGCCGGCGGCGCCGAATCCGCCGAGGCCAAGCGGGTCGTTGCCGGGCGCGGCCATTCCCGGAGGCGTGCCCAAGCCGTTGGCGCCGAATCCGCCGCCAAAGGCGCCCCCGTTCCCTCCGCCGCCCATGCGCTGCGCGCGCGCCTGGTCGTCGCTCGACTGCGCCAACCCGCCGCTGGTGCTCCCGTTCATCATGAGCGCGTCTTCGGCGTCGCCGCCGGCATTGGATGACGTCAGGCCCCCCGACGCGGCGTTGGCTGCGGCATCGGCAAGCGCCTGCTGACCCTGTTCGGTGGCACGCACTTGAGCATTCTGAAATCCGGGGCGCTGCTGCGGTCCTGATGAGCCTCCCTGACCTTGTGCCGGGGCACTGCCGGGCGGCCCATTCCGCACGCGCCGCCGGGGTCCCGAGGAGCCGGGCGTGTTCGAAGCACTCTGGGTTTTGGGCGGAGCGCCGGTGCGCGGCATTTCGAGCGTCCAATCCTTCGTTATCGGGCGGCCGCCGATACTCACTTGCTTATGCAGGGAGGTGAACCCCAGCATCTCAACCTGGATGTCCCACTCACCCGGGGTGAGATCCAAACTGTAGCGCCCGGCGTCGTCGCTGTACGCCACAACCTTGATGGTTCCCTGAGTGGCGGTGATGGTGGCGCCGGGAATGAGCTGATCCGCAGCCCTCACCGTTCCGGTGTATTGCGTCGCATGGATGGGCGTGCCAAGCGCCGCGAAGAGGACCAGGGCCTGCACGGCGACGGGCGCCCTTCCGAAACACCTGTGAAGCGACTGTGAAGATCGCCGAGCCACCTTTCTATTTTGGGCGATGAGCCCGGCATTCGGGTTACGTCTCGCCGGTGGGGGTGGCCGCGCATTTTACGGAACTTATCAACTTGATCACAACAATTGTAAATAGAGACGACATGGAGCGCGGGGCTGCGCGCCGCAGGGAGCATCTCTGCTCTGATCCTGGCATTCGAGCTCGCAACCTCGAACCTGCGATTATCTTATTTATTTTCCATCGTTTGGCATCGATGCGGGTAGTACGTCATAGAGAGGCTGCACGGGTCGCATTTCCGGTTCCTCATGAGCCACCGACAGCGCAAGAACGCGGAGGCTTGAGTCATTCGGAAGCCGGATGGTTTTCGTGCCGGCCGGCAGATCGATGCGATAGGCAAATAAGTAGGAATAGGCGTACGGTACGTTTTCGCCTGCAGCGTTGTGGTGATGCGAACAGTACCACGCCAGGTTCGCGCGTTTGATGTAGCCCGGTTGAATGCCGGTCATCTCGGCGTAATCATCGTGTTCGACTCGCGCCGTGGTGCCCGGCCCCGGCACGGGAACAGAGACGTCCTTGGCAATCCACTTGCGGTTGTCCCACTGCCCGATGAACCCGCCCCAATCCTGGACATTCAGCTCTACGGCTTTGTCGGCGAGCTCGAAAGTCGCTTTCCGGTCTCCATGGGCTGCGGCCGCCAGCACGTACAAGCAGTTGTACGAGCCCGCGGGAAGGTCGATTTTCTGTCCGTTCGCCACCACCGCGTTCGGCGTGCCTGTGTGCGCCGGCGCCAAGCGGAACTGCACGGCATTGAACGTGATCTCGGCGGGCAGCATCTCCGCCGGTAGAGCATTGCCCTGGCCGTCGAATCCCGCCGTGGACTTGTCACCGTCGTTGGTGGCCGCCGCCAGATCGTATCGTAGCGTCACTGGCGTGGAATGCACCCCTGGCGCGGTCGCCGTCGCGGCCGCCAGCCGAAGGGCAAACGTGCGCGGTTGATACGCCGTGAAAGATGTAACCAGTGCGCCACCCTCGACACTTGCCTCTCCCCGGGGCTGTTCCTGCCCGTTCACTTCGCGCGCGCTTACCACCGGCGCGGCAAACGAAACGCGCACGTCCGGCTGTGGCCGGCCATCCAGCTCCACCAGCCGCACGATCACTTCGTCGCTCAGCTCCGCTTTCTTCAACGCCAGCACGCGTATGCGCGGACTGCTGACTTTCAGCAGGGAAAACTCGCGGCCCAGCGTGCCGTCATGTTTCGAGGTCGAAAAAGCGATGAGCGGTGCATTCAGCCGCTGGCCCTGCCAGTCGGTTCCGGATTCCCGCCAGCCGCCGGCGTGGCCCGCGATGCCGTAAACAAACTGGTGGTGCCCGATATCCTGCGTGGCCTGATCGTGGTAGCCGCCGCGCACACCGGGGGTTCGGATCAATGTCAGCCGGATGGTGTTGTGGTTGGGCTTGTCGGAGCCGTTCTTGCAATCGGTCAGGAGGGTCGCGCCGAATGAGCCGCTCATATCGGTCAGGTCGATCCATTGGTGCGAAGGCACTTCGAATTTCTTCGGCTCCGCGGTATTCCTGTCGATGGTGCCGATGTCCCAGTTGTAGGTCGCTACGTGGTTGGAGGCCGTCAGCGGAAAAACCGCCTTGAGATTCGATTGCTTCGTGTTCCAGTCGATCGCGTTAGCGAACTCCACGCGCTTGCCCGCATCGCCGGCTGAGAGACGTATGGTTTGAGTAAACGTTGAGCCCGACGTTTCCCGCTTAATCTCCACAGCCACGCGCACCGGGCCGTTCTCCACCACCCGAATCTTTGCCGCCCCTCCGACATAAGCCTTCGGAGCTGCCTGCTCCTGGTCCCAATCCATATTCCACGCCGGCCACTGTTGCGGATTGTCATAGGAAATCGCAAGGCGCGCCGGTGCCGCCAGCAATTCTTTCCCGATCGACTTATCGAAAATGCTTGCGATGTCGCCGTCCGCATTCAGCGTCACGCGGTAAGTTTCGTTCTCGAGTGAATTTTCGGATACGCGTAGCGACGATGAGGTGCTCGCGCCTTCGCCGGGCTGGAGGTCAAAGACGGCGTACCCCACCGAAGACACGTGCGCCACGAACAGAACCTTGCCGCCGGAGATCTGCGCCGGGACTTCGCGGCCGTCGGGACCGGTGACGTGGACTGCTGCCGGTATGCCGCCCGGAAAATCCACGTTGGCTTCCACCACATCTTCCCGATCGATGTTGAGCGGATTGAAGACCACGACGGGAACGCCTTGCGTTTGGGTATTGAGCACGGCGCCTACTCCCTGCGTCGCATTCTCGAGTACACCGGCGAACTGATTCATCGCGATGACGTCGTCGTTCCAGGCGAACTCGTAGGCTTTGGGCGTAGCGGTACCTGCGGCGATATCGTGAAACTGGCCGCCCATCACCAGCGCCCAGGCATCGTTCAGCCGCGTCAATGGGTACGGCCGCGCGTGGAGCCACTCCGCGGTGACCGACGCTTCCTCCGCGGCCTCGGCCAGCAGTTCTTCCTTACGCAGCCAGCGCTTCTGATAAGCCTGCGACGTGAGCGAGCCGGCCGAATGGTTGGTCAGCTCCATTTCGCCAGTGTAGCGGGGAAGTCCCGCCGCCTCGGCCGGCGTGATATCCAGAAACATCTGCTCGGCGTTGGATGAAATCACGTGCACCGGGCCATCGCCCACATGCACCTTCGGCCACTCGGGATGCGGCTGCCCCTCGCCAAAGAACTCTCCTTCCGGCGGCAGGTCCGTGGTCCCTTTGGTGACGATGGCTTCCAGGCGCCGCACGGAGTCCTCATCCGGCGCGCCGCCGACGTCACCCGTGCCGTAGTAGTGATAATCCGTGAACACGCCGCTGACCTTGCCGTTCTCCTCGACGCGCACAGCCCAGTCGTCCTGGTATCGATCCAGTTGATGGTCCTGGTCGCCCTTGGCCAAGGCTTCGCGCTCATTGTTCAACGGGATGAACGCCTGAATGTCTTTCTGATCGAACGGCTGCCCGTTGCGCTCGGCCTCTTCGAGTTTCCGCCGGATCGGGGCGAGCTGTTTGTTCACTGCCTCCAGAACTTCATCCGGTGGCATGGGCGGCAGCGGTTTGCTCAGGTCGGTATCGACGCCGCCGGAGTAACTGCCGGGGTTGAGCCCTGCGAGCACGGTTTCGCCATCGGGGCCCACCCACACGCCCACATTGAACGGCGTGCCTTCAGGCGTCTTCTCGCGCGATTCCAGACCGCCGCCCGGAGCCGATGATCCCCACACCAGCTTCTGGGTGGAGAAGCCCTTCACGCCGGAGTGCGCCAGAATGGCCGGCAGCGAAGCCGGAAACCCGAAACAATCCGGCAGCATATATTCCGCGCTGGCTTTGCCGAATTCCTTCCGGAACCAGTTGTTCCCGTACAGAATTTGGCGGATGATCGTCTCCGCGCTGGGTGTGTTCACGTCGCCCTCTTCCATGGACGATCCCGCGGGAAACCAGCGTCCGGCGGCCACGTAACTTTTGACCTGCGCGTAATCCGCCGGGAAATACTCTTTCATGAATCGGTAGCGGTCGGCGCCGCTGAAATTGAAGATGTAGTGCGGGTATTTCTCGAACAGTTTGAAATTGTCCTCCATGGTCTTGCGAATGTATTCGCTGATGACCTGCGGGTACTCCCATCGCCACTCGGTGTCAAGATGGGCGTAGCCGACCACATAGAGTGTGGGCTGCTTGGTGAGATCGGGCTTGCCGTTGGTTTGCGCGGAAGCCGCGCCCGCCAGCACCAGGCAAGCCAGCAAAAGTGCGGTCAAAGTCGGCCAGTATCGCAGCATTTGAATTCTCCAGACGTTGTCGGCCCGCGCAGAGAATTAGCCGTTCGGGCTCTTGTAGCCATTTATATCCTGAATCCAGCCGAAACGCGTGCTCCGACGCATCGGTTTTGCCGGATGGCGCTCGTTTTTACGCGCCGGGCTCATTCGCAACGGAGGGTTACAATCGGATCCAGCCGCGCCGCCCGCCGTGCGGGAACGTAGCTTGCGAGGAGGGCTACGGCCGTCAGCAACACAGACGCCGCCGCGAAGGTCAACGGGTCTTTCGACGTGATGCCATAGACGTAGCCCGCCATGACGCGGCTCAACATCAAAGCTCCCGCCAGGCCCAGCACCACTCCCAAGAGCGTCACCCAAAGGCCCTCCCGCAGCACCAGGCGCAGCAACTCGCCGGGGCTGGCTCCCAGGGCGACGCGGATCGCCATTTCCCGCGAGCGCCGGCTGACCGTATAAGACATCACACCGAAGATCCCCACTGCGGACAGGAGCAGGGCCAGAGCCGCGAAAATCCACAGCAGTGTCATGGGGAAGCGAAGGGCGCCGTACGTTTCCGAAATGATGTCGCGCATGGTCCGAATGCGGTTGACGGGCTGTTCCTTGTCCATGGCCCGCACGGATTCACGCATGGCCGGCACCACGCTCATGGGCGGCACCGAGGTACGCACGGCCAGAAACACTTCGGGTCCCGGGTTCTGTGCAAAAGGCACATAGACGTCAGCCTCGGGCCGCCAGAGATCTTCGTCCCGGACGTCCTCGACCACACCTACGATTTCGAGCGGCCGCGAATTGCCGGAATCTTTACCCGAGTAAACACGCGCCAGCACCGTGAGATGACTGCCTAGCGGGCTGGAGTGCGGCCAGTAGCGCCGTGCCACCGTTTGGCTGATGATGGCCACCCGGGGCGCGCTCTCGTTATCCCGCGCGGTGAACTCCCGGCCCGCCTCCAGGTGGGTTCCCATGGCTTTCAGATAGTCCGGGGTGATGATCTTGTAGCCGGCGGTCGGTTCCTGTCCGGGCGCCGCCGGAGGCTGGCCTTCCGGCTGGAAGAAGATGCCCGCACCGCCGGCATCGGCTCCCGCGAATTTCACTCCGGGTATGCTCTCGATTTTCGGGATCAGGTCCCGGTAAAAGGCTGCCTGCTGCGGCGCCGACGCGTACTTGTAATCGGGCAGACTCAGGCCCATGGTGACCACGTTGGTGGGGTCGATGCCGAGATCCACATTCACCAGTCCCACGAACGTTCGCAGCAGCAGGCCCGCTCCGGTCAACAAGATCAGCGCCAGCGCCATCTCACAAACCACCAACCCATTACGCAGCCGCCTGCGTCCCGATTCGGTCGTCGTACTCAGCCCGCCTTCCTTCAGCGATTCGCTCAGTCCGGTTTTCGCCGTCGCCCAGGAGGGCGCGAGGCCGAATAGCGCGCCCGTGGCCACGGTGATCGCCAGGCTGAACACCAGTACCCGCCAATCGATATTAATGACCCTTGCATTCGGGACGCTGAGGTCATATCGGGTCATCGCCACCGTCAGCAGGCGATCTCCCGCGTAAGCCAGCCCGAGTCCCAGCACTCCCCCGCAAACCGCAAGCAGCAGGCTTTCGGTGAGCAACTGCGTGATCAACCTCCGGTGTGTGGCGCCCAGGGACACGCGGATCGCGATCTCGCGTTTTCGGCCCGTGGCCCGCGCCAGAAGGAGGTTGGCCACGTTCACGCAGGCGATGAGCAGCACGAACAAAACCGCGCCCAGCATGATGAGCAGCGGCGTCTGCATCCGGCGATGATAGGCCGCGTGCAGCGGCTCCACTTTGATGCCCCAACCTTGGTTGGCTGCCGGATATTCGCGCGCCAGATTATCCGCCAGTGCGTTCATCGCGGCCTGCGCCTGCTCCGCGCTCACTCCGGCCTTGAGCCGGGCTTGGGTTTGCAGATCCCGCGAAGTGCCCCGGCCGGTCTCGCTGCGCTCCTCGGGTGTGAGCACCAGGGGTACGAAGACGTCCATTTCCCGGTCCCATGTGAAGCGGAACGAGGCCGGCATCACCCCCACGATGGTGTAAGCCTTCTGATTGAGCTGGATGGTCCTGCCCAGAATGGCGGGGTCCGATGCGTAACGCATCCGCCACAGGCTATGGCCGATGACGGCTACCCGCTCGTGTCCCGCCTCCATCTCTTCCCGCGCCAGAAAACGTCCCATGAGCGGCTGCACCCCGAACATGGGCAGCAGTTCGGCCGACGCCTGAATGCCGATCACACTCTCCGGCCGGTTCGCGTCCGTAATATTGAAGCTTCCCCAGCGAAAATACGCGACATACTGAAAGACACCGCTCCGGGCGATATCCGCGATGTTGGGGGCCGAGACTCCGGTCTGAACGTAGCCCTCGCCTTTCTGATTGCGCCACTGTCCGAGCCCCACGAGCTGCTCGGGATGGGGATATGGGAGCGGCCGCAGAATCACTGCATCCACCAGGCTGAAAATCGCCGCGTTGGCCCCGATGCCCAGCGCCAGCGTCAGCACCGCCACCGCCGCAAAGCCCGGATTCCTGGCCATTACCCGAAGCCCGTAGCGCAGATCTTGCAGCAGTGTTTTCATCGATTCCTCACGATGTTATAACGACGATAGGAACGCAAGTCGGATAGGTTTGTTCCAAAAATGACACTGCCCGGAACCGGGATGCGAACATTCAAATCGCCACTGGAGAAAACCCAGGCTACCGTAGGACGATTGTGTGCGGCGGTGTGTGTGTTGTTCGTTACAGGAACGGCGCGGACCCTGGCGGATCCCCGCTGTGTGGCCTGTCATCCAGGCGAAGTCGCCGCGTACGCGCAATCGTCCATGGCTCATTCTTTGAGCGAGTCGGCGGCCGTTCCCGCGGGCTCGTTCCAACACGACTTTTCCGGCACGAAGTTTTCGATTCTGTCGGATGCTTCGGGTATCACTCAGCAGTACTCACGCTCCGGGCATTCCGGGAGTTATCCCGTCGCCTACGTGATTGGCTCGGGAAAACATGCCTATGGATTTCTCGTTCGCATCAGCGGTCATCTTTTCCAGTCCCCACTCTCTTACTATTCGAGAGCCGGGATCTGGGATGTGGCTCCGGGATATGAGAAAACTTCCGATCCCGACTTTACGCGGCCGGTCACTCTCGAATGCCTGCTTTGCCACTCGGGCAATCCCCGGATTCTGCCCGACACGCTGAATACCTATGCGCCGGCACCGTTTCTCGAGGAGTCCATCGGGTGCGATCGCTGCCACGGTGCGGTCGAATCGCACCTCAAAAATCCGGTACGCGCGACGATCGTCAATCCGTCCCGGCTCGCGGGTGCTGCTCGCGACAGTGTCTGCGAGCAATGCCATCTCAACGGCGAGATCCGCATTCCGAATCCCGGTAAAACATTTGCCGATTTTCGTCCCGGTCAGCGCATCGAGGAAACCTATACCATCTACGTCTCGCACGACTCCGGGAATGGTCAAGTCAAGGTGGTCAGCCATTCCGAACAGTTGGCCTTGAGCGCGTGCGCCCGGAATTCCGAAGGCAAGCTCTGGTGCGGAACCTGCCACAACCCGCATGACGCCAACCCGCAAACGGCCGCGTTTTTCCGGTTGCGCTGCCTGACCTGCCACGGCGCGTCGCTCGAGGCCTCGCACGCAGCGCCTGGACGGGATTGCGTAGCCTGCCACATGCCCCGCCTGCCCGCGCGTGACGGCGGGCACACGGCCTTTACCGATCACAGAATACGGCGCCGTCCATCCGAGCCGGCACCCCCTGGACCAGCGGGTCTAGTTGCATGGCGCGAACCTGACCCGGCTCTGCGGGACCGAAATCTTGCGCTGGCCCTGGTGGCCTGGGCTTACCTCAATCAATCGCAAGCCGAGATGACGCGCGGCTACCAGATGCTCACCAGCGTGGAGGGGCAATTCCCTGACGACGTGGATGTGCTGACCAGTCTCGGCTCGGTGCAACTGCACATCCACCAGCCCACTGAAGCGCTTCGGCGGTTTCAGAAAGTTCTCGTGTTGCGGCCGAATTGCGCATCGTGCCAGGTCAACGCCGCAAGCGCGCTCATCCAACTGGGAAACGATAGCGAAGCCATCCGCCACCTGACCAGGGCGCTTGAGCTCGATCCGCTTTTTCAGCCGGCGGTCGTGACCCTCAGCTCTCTATATCGCCGGCAGGGGCAACTGGCTCAGGCCGCTGAAGTGAGCCTTCGCTATCAGCGTGCGATGTCCAACAGCGATCATTCACAATAGTCGGCTGTTCTAGCCTGCTTTCGCGGAGAGCCCCGTAAGCTCTCGCTTGGCCTTCACCACTTCGGGTATCCCCGGATCCGCGCTTTTCCAGCTCTGCAGGAACCTCTCGTATGCCGAGCGAGCGTCCTGCATCTTACCTTTGCGCTCATAGGCTTGCGCCAGGTGATAGAGCGCCAGCGGATAGTTCGGATTGCGCCGCAGAATGCGCTGGTACTCGCTGATCGCTTCATCGAAGCGCGACAGTTCCAGGTACGCGTTGGCCAGGCAGTCTTCGTAGAGATCGATGCCCGAACTCGGCGGCAGGTGATGCAGCGCCTGCTGGAAGTGTGCAATGGCTTGCTGGGGCTGCTTGTCGCGCAGGGCCAGCACCCCCAGGTAGTAGTCGTAGCTCCGCAATTCGCTTCTGGTTCCGCGCCCCGGATATGGCACATTGCGGATCAGACTTTGCTTAAACGCCGCCACATTACCGGTTTCTCCGCGTTCGATGGCGATCAGGAGCGAGTTCCAAACCGCGCCTTTTTCGAACTTCAGCTCGTTCCGCGCGGCCTCCTCCGCGCGTCGGTAATCATGCTCGCTCGAGTACACCTTGGCGATGCTGCCGTAGCCGATGGCTTTCGCGGTGTCCGACCCGGTCACCTGCACGTAGCGCTGGTACTGCCCAACCGCCTCGCGGTAACGGCCCTGTTGAAAGTAGACGTCGCCCAGATGAATGATCGCGGGCTCGAATTCCGGGTCCATGGCCAGAGCGGCATTGTACTCGGCCACGGCTCTGTCGTACCTGCCGGACTGCTGGAAGGACATGCCCAGGCTGTCATGGGCATTGGGCTCGGTGGCAGCGAGTTGCACGTAGCGCTGGTGTGCTGCGATCGCCTCGTCGTACCGGCCCAGCCCCAGGAAACAGATGCCGAGCACGTTATAGAGGTCGCCGTAATCCGGATCCACGGCCAGCCCGCGCCGCACCATGGCGATGCTGTCTTCCGGCCGCTCCTCAGAATAAAGAAGCCGGGCCAGGCGCGTGTATGCTTCCGTTTCGAGAGGGTACCGGTCTACAATCTGCTGCAAAATGCGGATGGCTTCGGGGTATTCCTGCCGCGCGATCGCATCCCAGGCCAGAACATAGAGACGGTCCTTGGCTGTCAAATGATCGGATAATTGAATGGCTTTCTTGAGAAAAGGCTTGCCCTTTTCCGGCAGAAAATCCGTAACCGAATAAGCGTATCCGATGCGCGCGTATGCCATCGCGAACTGCGGATCCAGTTGAATCGCCTTTCGCAATAGCGCCATGGCTTCAGCATTCTGAAAAGCCTGGGCCTTGCTCACTCCCAGCGAATAATACCTGTAGGCCTCGATGTTCTTGGTCATCACGTCGGCGAGGCCGGCCTTCTTATTGGCCTGGTTCGGCACCGCCCCCAGCCGTGCCGCGAGTTTCGGTGCCAGCACGTCGACCTGGGTCACGAGGTCGCCCGGTTGGTCCACCATGAACTGGTCCGCCTCGATCAGTTGTCCGGTGGCCGTGTCGAACAGCCGCGTGTTGATCAGAATCTTATCCCCCAACGTCATGTAACTGCCCAGCATCACTTCGTCGGCATGGCTTTTGCGGGCAATCTCAATGGCTTCATCCAGGTGAATCTCATTGGGATGCGCATGGCCCGTGCGCTCCAGGATCAAATGGAGCTGTTCCCGGCTCAAAACCGACAAACGATCGAAGTGTGCCAGGCCGGTGATGAACATGTCGGCCAGCCCTTCACTCAGCCAGTTCAAATCCGCCCGGGCGCTCTGGTTGTCGAAATACATGACGGCCAGCGCTTTTCTTCCCGGCGCCTGGTGCAGCGTCAGGGGCGCAACCTTTTCGCCCCAGCGCCGTGCGACGGTCCAGGCGGCGACGCCGATAACTGCCAATACGGCCAGCGAGACCAGAATCCGTTTCAGAATACGCAACGATCTCGAGCCGGCGATGGCATGCGGCGCTGCCGGTTCGGCAGGGCCCGGAGCGGGCTCTTGCGCTGCTTCCGTGACGGGAGATTCTTCGGTCACCGCGCCGATAAACCGGTAACCGACCTTGGGGAGGGTCTTGATGAAGCGCGGGTCTCGCGGGTCGTCGCCTAAAGCCCGTCGAATTTCTGCGATGCACTGAACGACGGCGTTGTCGGTGACGGCGGTGTCGTGCCAGAAAGCTTCAGTCAGCTCTTCTTTGCCGACGATCCGGTCACGCCGTTCCAGGATGTACACGAGGACCTGGAAGCACTGCTGGCGCAGATACTGTTCCTGCCCGGCACGCTTCACGCAACCGAGCAGGCCGTCGATTTCCACACCCGCAGACCGATAGATGCGTTGAGGCGCCCTTCGGGCCGCGGCTCCAGATCCTGTGCCGGCGCTATTGGAATCGATCGCGGTCGAAAGCCACCCAATTTTCATCCGCGCCGTCGAGCCGCCAGCCAGGGCCCCGTCCCCCGCCTGAAGCATGGAAGCGATTATAACTCAAGTTGCCAATGTGGGGTTACGCTCGTTACAAGCGCTCATATCTCCGTGTGTATAAAAGATTTCATTTGGATTTCACAGTTTCCTCACTACTAAACCGCGCCATCGGCGCTAGATGATAAATACTACTTTTTGAACCGAATCGGAGTTGGATAGGGAGTCACACAACATGAGGAAATTCGCAACAATCTGCTTGCTGGTTCTGGCTGTGTCCACGGGATTGTACGCACAGGCGCTGAGCCGCCTGGCAGGGACGGTTACCGATCCTACGGGCGCGGTGGTGCCGAACGCGAAGGTCACGGTTACCAACTCGGATACGCAGGTCGCCAGCCACGCGGTCACGAGTTCGGCCGGCACTTATGCTGTAACCGGCCTGATTCCCGGAACTTACACGGTGCAGGTAGAGGTGCCGGGCTTCCAGACGGCGGTATACAGCGGCGTGCTAGTCGAGGTCGGAACTCCAGCGACCAGAGATGTGTCGCTACAAACCGGCAATGTGACGCAAAGCATTGAGGTTGTGGAGAGCGGCGTGACTCTGAACACGACCCAGCCGGAACTCGGAACCACCATCGAGAACAAAGTCGTGCAAAATATGCCGATTGAGCTGGATCAAGGCGACGGCCGCGGCCGGCAGATCGACTCGCTGATGTTCCTGGTTCCTGGGGTGACCGGCGGTACTTTCAGCAAGCGTATTAACGGCGGGGTGGATTTCGAAAGCGAAGTTGTTTTCAACGGCATTCCCATGGCGCAGTCGGAAACGCAAGGATTTGAGACCATCTGGAATCCGCCGTTCGAGCAGGTGAATGAATTCAACGTGCTGAGGTCGTCGTTCTCCGCGCAGTACGGATTGGCGGAGGGTGTGGTGACGTATCAAACCGCCTCCGGAACCAATCAGTTCCACGGCGATGGTTTCGAAATCCTGCGCAACAGTTACTTCGATGCACGCGGGGCGTACAATCCGGTGGTTCCGGTGGACAACGAGAACAACTACGGGTTTACTATCGCCGGACCGGTGCTGATCCCCAAACTGTATAACGGCAAGAACCGAACGTTCTTCCATTTCAATATGGAGTGGTATCGCCGCAACGCGGTGGACCTGACGTTCATGAGTTTGCCGACAGCAGCGGAGAAGGCGGGCAATTTCAATGGCGTAGCGACGATTTACGATCCCACAACGGGAAATCCCTTCCCCAACAACACGATCCCGCAGAGCCGGTTCAGCCCATTGTCTAGTTCGCTGCTTCCTCTGATGCCGAACCCGACATTTTCGGGTTACGTGAACAACTTCCAGTCCAACGAAGGTGTTCTGCCGGTCCGGCAAAGCCCGTGGGGATTTAATATCGACCACTCGATTAATGACAAACAGTCAATTCACTGGGCCGAATGGCGCGATCCGCAGGTTTCGTATGCGACCGAAACGAGTTCTCACCTGGCGGGTGAGCTGGGAAGCGAGACACGCAACCCGGATTTGGGCACAGTGTTCATCGCGAACTACACCAATACCATCACGCCGCATCTGGTGATGACCGCGGGCGCGAGCTGGCTGGGCGAATTGAATGATCAGATCAGCCTGAATAAGAACGCGAATTTCGCGGCCGACCCGGGCAGCCCTCAGCTTGGGGCGATCAACTTCAGCGGCCCTCTGGCGCCGACGACGTTCGGGTCTCCGTGGATTCAGTCGATCAACCGCAAACTGGGATGGGTGGTCGAGAACAATTACATGTGGATCCACGGCAAGCACCAGTTCAACATCGGATTTGAGACGCGGCGCACCTATCAGGATGACGACGAATGCCAAAAGTGTGCGGGCAACTTCAATTTCAGCAACGCGGAAACCGCCGATCCGGCCACGTACGCCACTACCGGAGCGAATACGGGCAACGCTTTTGCCAGTTTCCTGCTGGGTAGTGTCGATAGCGGGAACCGGTACGGTACGAACGAACTGCGCCTGCGCAACCGCGATTTCTCGCCGTACATTCAGGACGACATCAAGCTGCGGCCGAATCTGACGATTAACCTCGGCATCAGGTACGACATCATGGTGCCGTTCACCGAGGTAAACAACCTGATCGTGTACTTCGACTCGCAGATTCCGAACCCGGCGGCAGGGGGTCTTTTAGGCGCGGTAACCAAATTCGGAGATTGCACAGGCTGCGCCGGCTTAGACCGGGCGGCGATTCACTGGGATCACGTCAGCCCGCGGGTTGGGTTCTCGTATGGCTTGAACAATAAGACCGTGGTCCAGGGAGGGTTCGCGCAGAACTATCTGGACGGCGGGGCTTACGAATACGGCACCTCCAAGGTAGCGGTAAACTACGGAAACCTGCTGGACGGCTCTTTTCAACGGCTTCCGACGGGCAGTACCGTCCCCGGATTCGGCTCATGGGACAGCAACTTTCTACCGCTTCCCGGTCCGGTGCCGTTCAGTCCGGGCCTTGGCGTAGGCACCAACGTGGACGCGTTCAATCCCAGTCAGGACGGAATCGCACCGTACGTTCTGGCGTGGAACGTCGGTATCCAGCGAGAACTGCCCGATAACATGCTATTGACTGTGGCGTATGCGGGGAATCGGGGCAATCGCCTCCCCGCCCAACTGAACCCGATCAATCAGCTGAATCCGGCATATCTGTCGTTGGGGAGCGTGCTGGGAGACCTGGTGACGAGCCCGCAAGCAATAGCGGCGGGCATCAAGGTGCCGTATGCGAACTTCGTGAATCAATACGGAAGCAGCGCGACGGTATTGCAAGCGCTGATGCCTTACCCACAATATCCCTATGGAGTGCCTGGAATCTTCAACAATTTCGACGATACCGGATCGTCGCTGTACAACTCCCTCCAGACGACACTAGAAAAGCGTTACTCGACAGGGCTGAGCTTCCTGGTTTCTTATACGCTTTCGAGGATGATGTCGAACACGAATTCCGGTTTCACATCGTTTGGGGCAACGGCATACAACAAGAACAACCAGGCCTCGGAGTGGACGATTGACAACAACGACCAGACCAATCTGATCAGTATCCTCGCCACATACGAGCTGCCGATCGGCAAGGGCAAACGATTGCTGGGCAATCAGGGTGTGGTCAGCAATATTGTTGGCGGGTGGGTCCTCAGCCCGGTACTGACATACTCTACGGGAACGCCGCTGTGGAGTGGCACGGGAGGCAGCGTATACGCGCCGGGAGATCCGCTGGGGAACAACTGCGCACCATGCAATCGCGTAGATGTTGTGCCCGGCGTCACTCAAGAATTTAGCTACAGCAACGTATACAAGGGCCTTCCGGTGTTGAATGCCGCGGCTTTTACAGCCCCCGGCGTTTGGACTCTGGGCACAGAACCGCGCGTTCTCCCGCTTCGACTTCCGTGGAACCTGAACGAGAACTTATCGCTATCCAAGAATTTCGCAATAAAGGAAAGGATCACAGCACAACTGCGGTTCTCGTATTTCAACCTGTTCAACCGAGTGGTCTTCGGCAGTCCCGATTTAGGACTAGCGGACCCGACCTTTGGA